>USPB01000222.1 GCA_900556405.1 uncultured Actinomyces sp. | reverse complement strand
TGATGTGCACGCCGTCGGGCTGCTTGTCGACGATCGCGCCGAACTTGCGCAGCGTCTCCAGGTGGAAGTCGATGGGACGGCCACCAATCGCGCAACCACCCAGCTCGGGGATGAATGCTTCGCCCAGCTGGTGCAGCAGCGGGCCGCAGAACAGGATCGGGATACGCGAGGCACCGGCAAGCGTGTCGATATCCGAGCGCGACGCGATCTTGACGTTGGAGGGGTCCATGCGCAGCGTGCCGCGGTCCTGGTCGAAGTCGATCTGGACGCCGTGCAGGCTCAGCAGGTCCGAGACCACGTCCGTGTCGCGGATCAGCGGCACGTTGTAGAGCTCGGAGGGGGTGTCGGCGAGCAGCGACGCGACCATCGCCTTGGGGACGAAGTTTTTCGCGCCGCGCACCGTGATCTCACCGCGCAGCGGATGGCCGCCCTCAACCTGAAGGATCGATGACATGAGTGCTCCTCACTATGACGTAACTGGCCCCTACTCTAGCTAGGTAGGGGCCAGTATGCGCAGTGCGTTCAGTCGCGAGCGGAGACGACGTCTTCCTTGGGCAGGAATTTCGCCGGCAGCGTGCGCGGCTTGAAGGAGGGGCGCGCCGCCTCGTAAGCCGCGATCTCGTCCTCGTGGCGCAAGGTCAGGGCGATGTCATCCAGTCCCTCCATGAGGGTCCAGCGCACGTAGTCGTCGATCTGGAAGGTGCCCGAGATCGCACCGGCACGCCAGGTCTTGTCTTCGAGGGAGACGGTGACCTCGGTACCGGGCTCGGCCTCGAGGAGCTTCCACAGGGACTCGCAGTCCTCCTGGGAAATGATGCCGGTGACCAGGCCCTGCTTACCGGAGTTTCCGCGGAAAATGTCGGCGAACTTGGGGGCCAGGACGACGCGGAAGCCGTAGTCCTTGAGCGCCCACACGGCGTGCTCACGCGAGGAACCGGTGCCGAAGTCGGGTCCGGCAATGAGGACGGATCCGTTCTTGTAGGCGTCCTGGTTGAGGACGAACTCCGGGTCGCCACGCCAGGCGGCGAAGAGGGCGTCCTCGAAGCCCGTGCGGGTCACGCGCTTGAGGTAGACGGCGGGGATGATCTGGTCGGTGTCGACGTTGGAGCGGCGCAGCGGGACGCCGATGCCGGTGTGGGTGATGAACTTTTCCATGGGTGGTTGAGTCTTTTCTTCCGTGGGGGACGAGGCCGGGGCCCTCCCCCGCTGTCGGGTGGCGGAGGGTGCCTCAGAGGTCGGCCGGGGAGGACAGGGTGCCTCGCACAGCGGTGGCAGCCGCGACGAGCGGGGACACCAGGTGCGTGCGGCTGCCCTTGCCCTGGCGGCCTTCGAAGTTGCGGTTGGAGGTGGAGGCCGAGCGGTCTCCCGCGTTCATCGTGTCGGGGTTCATGCCCAGGCACATGGAGCAACCGGCGTTGCGCCATTCGGCGCCGAAGTCGGTGAAGATCTTATCGAGGCCCTCAGCCTCGGCCTGCAGGCGCACGCGGGCGGAGCCGGGCACGACCATGACGCGCACGCCCTCGGCCTTGTGGCGGCCCTTGACGACGCTGGCGGCGGCGCGCAGGTCTTCGATGCGGCCGTTGGTGCAGCTGCCAATGAAGACCGTGTTCACGGCGATGTCGCGCATCGGGGTGCCGGCTGTGAGGTCCATGTATTCGAGGGCACGCTCGGCGGCAGCGCGGGCCGTCTCGTCAGTGAAGTCCTCGGGGGCGGGGACGGTGGCCGAGAGCGGCACGCCCTGGCCGGGGTTAGTGCCCCAGGTGACGAAGGGCTCGATGTCGGCAGCCTCGAGAATGACCTCGGCGTCGAAGACAGCGTCCTCATCGGAGGCGAGGGAGGACCAGTATTCGACGGCGCGATCCCAGTCCTCGCCCTCGGGGGCGTGGGGGCGGCCCTTGATGTAGTCGAAGGTCGTCTGATCGGGGGCGATCATGCCGGCGCGGGCACCGGCCTCAATCGACATGTTGCAAATCGTCATACGGCCCTCCATGGAGAGCTCGCGGATCGCCTGACCGCGGTATTCCAGGACGTAACCCTGGCCGCCGCCGGTGCCGATCTTGGCAATGACGGCGAGGATGATGTCCTTGGCCGTCGATCCCTCAGGCAGGGACCCGTTCACCGTAATCGCCATGGTCTTAAAGGGAGCCATCGGCAGGGTCTGGGTGGCGAGCACGTGCTCAACCTGGCTGGTGCCGATACCGAAGGCCAGTGCGCCGAACGCGCCGTGCGTGGAGGTGTGGGAGTCGCCGCACACGATGGTCATGCCGGGCTGGGTCAGGCCCAGCTGCGGGCCGACGACGTGAACGATGCCCTGGTCGGCGTCACCGAGGGAATGCAGGCGAATGCCGAACTCCTCGGCATTCTTGCGCAGGGTGTCGATCTGGGTGCGGCTCGTGATGTCTGCGATCGGCAGGTCGATGTTGACCGTGGGCGTGTTGTGGTCCTCGGTCGCAATCGTCAGATCGGGGCGGCGAACCTGTCGTCCGGCGAGGCGCAGGCCCTCGAATGCCTGGGGGCTCGTCACTTCGTGCACGAGGTGGAGGTCGATGTAGAGCAGGTCGGGGGCGCCGTTCTCCCCCTTGGACACGATGTGGTCTCGCCACACCTTTTCTGCCATGGTTCCGCTCATTGTTCCTCCTCTGGCCTCCACTTTGGAGACACGGTGTCATTCATACTTCGCAACCTATGGAACCGCCTTATCCGCCATGCGACCCGCTGATCTCACGTCTCGGACGCACCTTTGACCTGTTTCACTATCCGACAATTTGCTATCTCAAAAGCTGAGATATTAAATAGTTGTATGGAAGAGCAAACATCCAGTGGCGTTGGCGTTCTTGACAAAGCTGCGCTGGTTCTCAGCGCTCTTGAAGCAGGACCCGCCACCCTCGCCCAACTCGTTTCCAGCACGGGGCTCGCACGCCCCACCGCCCACCGACTGGCCGTTGCCCTCGAATACCACCGCATGGTCGCCCGCGACATGCAGGGACGTTTTATCCTCGGCCCCCGCCTCCAGGAGCTCTCCTCCGCCGCCGGCGAAGACCGCCTCCTCCAGGC
>USPB01000221.1 GCA_900556405.1 uncultured Actinomyces sp. | reverse complement strand
GCCTTTCGTTGTTGTGACTGTGCGCGGGCGGGTGACCAACACCCGCCCGCGCACTTCGTTTTTCTCCCGGGAATGCGCGTATATTACCCAGCATGTCTGTCCCTTCCTCGCGTGCTCGCGCTGCTCTTCGCGCTACCTGCGTCGTCTACGTGTGCCTCGGTTTTGGTACCTCCGCGTGGCTCTCGCGCCTGCCCGACGTGCGCGATGACCTCGGACTGACACCGGCGACGATCGGCACGATGCTGCTCATCGCTTCCCTCGGCTCTCTGCTCACGCTGCCGACCTCCGGTCCGATCGTCACGGCAATCGGCGCGCGGGCCTCGGGCCGCATCGGCGTCGCCATCTGGGCTCTGGGTATCGTCTGCGCGGGGGTGGGCGCGCTCAACGTCTCGATTCCGCTGGCCACTCTTGGCCTCGTGCTCCTCGCCGCCGGCAACGGCCTGTGGGGCGCGACCATGAACATTGAGGCCGGCCTCGTGCAGGCTGCCGTGCGTCGCACCGTCGTGCCCGTCATCCAGGCGATGTATGCGGTCGGTATGCTGGGCGGCGCCCTCCTCGGCGCGCTTGCCGCACAGCTGGGCCTGCCCCTCGGTGCCCACCTCTTTGGACTGGCCGCACTCGAGGTTCTCGCCTGCGGCACCGCTGTCGGCTTCTACCTGACGAAGGACGAGGTCGCGGCCCTCGCGCCCGCGCAGGGGCTGGGCGAGGGGGAGGAGGCCTCGTCACGCACAGAAAAGGGCCTGACCCGCGTCGCCTGGCGCGAGAAGCGGACCGTCCTCATCGCCCTCATGGTCATGAGCGCCGGCCTCATGGAGGGCGCGGCGAACGACTGGCTCAACCTGTCGATGGTCGACGGCTACGGCTACTCGACGGCGGCGGCCTCGGCGGCGTTCGCGTTCTTCCTGCTCATGATGACGATCGTGCGCTTCGCGTCCCCGCGCCTCGAGGCCCGCCTGGGGTCGCCGAAGCTGCTGCGCATCACCTTCTCCGGCGCGGTCGTCGGGCTGGCGCTCGTGGCCTTCGCGCCGCACCACCTGTTCGCGGTCGCGGGCATTGCTCTGTGGGGCATCGGTTCGGCCCTCGGCTTCCCGCTGGGCATCTCGGCGCTGTCCGTCGACCCCGTGATGACGCCCGCGCGCGTCTCCGTGCTGTCGACCGTCAACTACGGCGCGGCCCTCATCGGCCCGCCGCTCCTGGGCCTCATCGCCGACCACATCGGCTACCACCGCGCGCTGGCCTTCGTGGCCCTGCCGGTCCTCCTCGCGATCGTCCTGGCCGGCCAGGTGCCCGACCGCCGTGGAACGAAGCACACGGACCTCGCCTTCGGCGACTAGGCCGCGCTTCTCCGGCCCGTCCTCGCCCTTCCTTCGGTGACTCTGCGAGCGTATCCTGGTGTGCAGGAACGCCTGTGACGTGGCGCTCAGTGTCGCTGTGGAGGGAGAGGGAATCATGGCGCGAATCATCGGATATCGCCGTTTCGGAGGCGTCGAGGTCCTCGAGGAAGGCTCGGTCTCCCTTCCCGCGCCCGGTGAGGGGCAGGTGCTCGTCACCGTGCGGGCCGCCGGCATCAATCCCGTTGACTACAAGCTCTTTGGCGGATTGACGAGGCCCCTCGAGGTCCTCCGCACGATCGTTCACCCCGGCCGTTGGTTCGCTCGCGGGGCGGACCGGCCGCTGCGCGGCGTCGGGCAGGATTTCGCGGGTGTCGTGGCCGCCGTCGGCCCGGGGGTGACCAACGTGGCGGTGGGCGACGAGGTCATCGGCCTCCTGCGTGCCGCCCCCTGGCAGGTGCGCGAGTACGGTTCGCTCGCGACCCAACTCGTTATTTCGGCCGACAACGTCGTCCCCAAGCCCGCCTCGATGAGCTTCGAGGTCGCTGGCGGCCTGGGCGTGGCCGCGCAGACCGCGATGGGCGCCATGCGCAGCGTGAAGGCTGACGCGGGCGACGTCATCGTGGTCGCTGCGGCCGCCGGAGGAGTGGGAGGCCTCGTCACGCAGCTGGCCCTCGCCCGTGGTGCGACCGTCATCGGTATTGCGGGGCCCTCGAATGCCGACTACCTGCGTTCTCTCGGCGCGATTCCCGTCTCCTACGGCGAAGGCCTCGAGCAACGCATCAAGGACGCGGCACCCTCGCCCGTCACTGCCTTCATCGACTGCTTCGGCGGCTACGCGTCACTCGCCCACAGCCTCGGCGTTCCGGGTGAGCGCGTGGGAACGCTCGTCCCGACGCCTGCGATCGCCCTGCGCCGCGCGCGCTTTACCGGTGGTCGCGACGGGAAGATCGCCGACATCGCGACGGTCGCTGGCCTTATTGACCGCGGGACGGTGAGCCTGACCATCGCGGAGACCTACCCCTTTGAGCTGGAGCAGGTGCGCGCTGCCTACAGCGAGCTGATGAGCGGCCACGTGCGCGGCAAAATCGTCATCACGATGGACTGAGCCCGTCGCTGCCTCTGGTGACCGCGCGGCGCCCGGTTGGGCAGGCCACGGCCTCGTCGTCCGAGCGTGCCCATCTCTGAGCGCGCTGGCCCGCGGCCCCCGCCACGGCCTCGTTGTCCGTGTGTACGGTGGGTACCCGCTCGCTCAGGTGCCCCGGGGTTAGGCCGAACGCGCGGCGTGCGACTAGGCTTAGGGACATGACGACCCTTGCTGATCTGACGACCCTGCGCGTGGGCGGCCCTATCGCCCGCGTCGTGCCCGCCACGTCCTCCGATGCCCTGGTGGACGCTGTCGCCGCGGCCGATGCCGCTGGCGGCCCGCTCCTCGTCGTGGGTGGAGGGTCGAACCTGCTGGCCTCCGACGCCCCCTTCGAGGGCACAGTCGTCGACGTGCAGCCTTTTGGCGAGGTCGCCTCCATCATCCACGAGGACCCCGCCGGTTCGGTCGTCGTGCGCGTCGGCGCGGGCACGGTCTGGGATGAGTTCGTGTCCTGGACGCTGGCAGAGGGCCTGTCCGGCGTCGAAGCGCTCTCCGGCATCCCCGGCACCGTCGGCGCGTCCCCCGTGCAGAACGTTGGCGCTTACGGCCACGAGGTCTCCGAAACCATCGAGAGCGTCGAGGCCTACGACCGCCTGACGGGCATCGTCGTGCGCCTGC
>USPB01000220.1 GCA_900556405.1 uncultured Actinomyces sp. | reverse complement strand
CCCCAGCGCCTCGGAGGCGGACTCCTTCACGTACTGGATCGCCGCGATACCCGTCGAAATACCCGACGAAATAGCGTCACGCAGCTGCACGTCCGACAGACCAGCCTCCGTGTCCACCACGAAATCCGCGTACACGCCCAGCGTCCCCTCCGGCGACGTCGACGTGTACACCGTCGGAAAATACTTCTCACGATTCCAATTGTCCGCGGTCGCAAACAGAGCGGGCTCCGCGCTCTCCGCCGGCAGATCCGACTCCCACAGCGCGCGAATCGACAGGAAACGCCCCGCCGTATCAAACGACACCAGGAACGGAACATCATCGAAAATCGCGCCCGCCGCGTGACCCTTCTCGATCACATCCAGTCCATAGCCCATCTCGCGCACGGCCTGAACGACCCGCTCAAAATCAGCCGGGTAGGGGGTCACCTCATCCTCGGGAACCACGTACGGAACGTTCACAGCGACACCTCCCGACCCTGGGAATCCCACTCCACGAACCCCGGCAACGTCACCTCAAGATCCGCGAAAAAACCCATAATCATCGACATCGACGTCTCAAAGAAATTATCCAACTGCGCCTGAGTGAGCCCCGACATGACCACGACGTTGCACTCCGCGATCAAGCCATACTGCGACCCATCCTCCAGAGGTGCCAGGTACGCCTTCGGGCCCGTGCGCGTCGAATTGCAGGCCGCGACCTCGCGGGCCAGCTCACCGAACTGCTCGGGCGTGCGCGCAATCCCGCGCCACTGAGCGCGCAACTGCAGAATTTGAGGGTTCGTCGCATTCCAGAAAAACGCGGCATTCGGCGTCAAATACGCCAGCTCGCCCTCGTTGTAGTCGCCGAAACGCACATCGCGAGAACGCAACAAATCACGAATACGATCGGTGCTGACAGGTGAAGATGCAGCCACTGACAACTCCCGCGTGACACGTATGGATCGGACACCCCCACTGTAACCGAGGCCTCTCTCCCGCGCGCGCCCACCTTGTCTGACAACTTCCGTGCGTGTGTCGGCTCCCGCGTGCGGACCCGGGGCGCCGTGTGTTCCCCTGGGGCACACCCTATGTGCCACTGCCCGGGACGAGGCCTGCGTCGGCGCGCGGACCGCCCTCCGCTGTGTGCTTGCCTTCGATTCGCGTCAAACCTTTCTTCAAACCCGAACCAATCCACACGCCCGCCCCCCACTCCACTACAGTGGATACGGAATACGCCATCGACACGAACGGAGGACACCATGGACGACCCCAACGCCGCCCTGCCCTCCGACCCCACCGTCGACGAGTCCTACACCAAAGGCGCGCGCCCCGCGCGCCCCCGCAAACGCTCGTCGGCACCCGCCGAAGCAGCGGGCCGCCCGTCCCGAGAGGACAACGCCCCCGCCACCCAGCGACCCACCCGAGGGCGCACCCCCAGCCCCGCACCCGCCGACACGCCTGCGGCGGACGGGCCCCGGCCTCGTCGCCTGACCTCCGACTCCTGGTATCGACGCAAGCTCGCCCGACGCCTCGGCGGCGTCGCCACCTGCCTGGCGCTGACAATGCTCATCAGCCACGTCGCGCTCGCAACGGCGCCCGGGCAAGTCCTCGATACCATCCTCATGGAAGGCACCATGCGCTCCGCGAGCCGCTACGAAGCCTTCTCCACACTCATCACCGGCATCGTGTCCGTGCCCGTCATGGTCGCAGCCGGCCTCGTCGTCGCCCTCGTCGCCGCAGCGAGGCGCCGACCCACCCTCGCCGGGCGCGCCCTCGGCGCCGTCATCGGCGCAAACGTCACGACCCAAATTCTCAAGGACTACATCCTCACCCGCCCCAACCTTGGCGTCACCACGGGCGCCGGCAACTCCCTGCCCTCCGGGCACACGACCGTCGCCGTCACGCTCTCGCTCGCCCTCATCGTCGTCGCCCCCCAGTGGTTCCGCAGCCCATCCGCGTGGATCGGGTGGGCGTGGACATCCCTGATGGGCGTGTCCGTCATGATGGAAGGCTGGCACCGGCCCTCCGATGTCATCACCGCGGTCCTCATCGCAGGCGCGTGGGCGCTCGCCCTCTCACCCATCGAACGGCGGCCCCGGCACGGCGCGAAAGTCCAACGCGTCATGATGTGGGCGAGCGTCGGGCTCATCGTGATCGCCCTGCTGGCCACCGGCGCCGCCATGTGGGGCTTCAGCATGTCCGCCGCATCCCCAGGATCCGGGTACGGCTTCGAGGACTTCCTGCAGGTGCGCCCCTGGCGATCCCGTGTCCTCGGCGTCGCCGCCGTCGCGTGGGTGAGCGCCGCGTGCGGCCTCATCATGCACCAGGTCGACCGCCTCGCGGGCGAGTAAATCCGGCGGTTCCGGCGGCTCCGGCTGATGTGCTGCGGTGCTTGTGGTGCCGCTTGACCTGGAGTGTTGCTTGTGGCTCCGCTGGTGTCCCGGGTGCTGTCTGATCTCCGGCCACCGCGACCTGCCCCCGTCGGCACAGCAATTTCGCACGTAATTCCCCCCGTGGCTCTTTCAAAGTTTGAATTCAGATCGTTGGAATTGCAACGTTTTTAGATGTTGTTGAAACTTCATCCAATCGAATTACGTGCGATTTTTGCTGAGTGCTGCCCCTGCCGCCCACGGGAACCGCGGCCAGGACGCGCATGTGGTACAAAGTTCTCCCTGCTCGGGTTGTTGGTGGCTCGAGCGGTACAAAGTTCTCCCTGCTGACGCCAAACGCATCGAAAAGGGCCATTTTGGGTGTGTTGGGAGAGTTTTGTACCGGTTCGACCCGCGAGGGCTGCGAACAGGGAGAGTTTTGTACCGGGCCGTCGAACCAGGTGCGCAGGGCTGGTTTCGCTAAACCACCGGAATCACTGTGGATTACCAGTTTGCTGCCGACAGGCATCGGACGTCGTGACGTAACTAGCCTCACAGGGCGCTCGCGGTGGATAATGGCGGCGGGTTATCGAGCTGCTGACTTGGCAGGCAGTGGCCCCGCCGTCGGCGTCCCAACCCCGCCACCAACCGCAGATCACCAGAAAGGGCCGCCATGCCTCGTCCCGCATCAGCCGTCGTCACCTCCAAGCCCGCGCGCTTCGTCCTGGCCCTGCTGCGCATCGCGGTCGGCTT
>USPB01000219.1 GCA_900556405.1 uncultured Actinomyces sp. | reverse complement strand
CGGCGGCCATGAGCAGGCCGCCGAGGACGGCGCCCATGACTCGCTGGCGGTCTGAGCCGCCGGTCTTTCCCATCAGCGTCGTAGCGACACCGAAGAAGACAGAGGGCAGGATCCCGATAAGGATCGTGGACAGGGTCATGTGCGCACCTCCCGGGGTGGTTGCGGCCGTCGCGACACGAGGCCGGGGTTGATTTGCGTTGTTGGGTGCGACGGGCTTCCCGCCGCGTCTTCCACGCTAGTCGCCCCCTCCCCCGCCCTCGCAATCACATGAGCCGTTTTGGCTACTGTTTCACAGGGCCATCGTGAATGCCTTCACGCTTTGCGACACATTCGATGACACAGCGCACCCGGGTGGGAGTGTCTGCGGAGATAGGCCGCAAACGCGACACGTGCCTCGTCCCACATGAGGAACGAGGCCCGTTATCGTTCACGAGGCCGCAGCCTGGCATCAGACTATAGGGCGAACAAGATGCAGGAGAGACGCGCACAGCTCTTGTAGGAAAACCGCCTGAACTACGTGTTGGGAGCAAACGTAATGACGCCGGAGCGAATGAGAGGCAGGAGAACGGCCGTGCCAGTGACCCGCGCGGTCAAGCCACTGAGGGCTTCACGAACAAAGGGAATCGCTGCCATGAGCGCGACTTTCGATGCGAAGTCGGCAGATGCTTCAGGGGCGAGAACAAACTCCTGAGACCCCGCATAATCGGTGATGACCGCGATAACGGCCTGCCACTGCGCGGCTTTGAAATGGAATTCAAACCGAGCTCCGAACTCTTTACCTTCCTGCCGAGTCCCGAGCTTGCAGGTAATCTCGATCGGCGTCGACTCGCTATCTTCACGATCAACACCTGCCTGCGGAGCATTGTCAATGAGGTCAATCGACAGGTGGTCAAAGCGGATAGCTGCCAGCTGGAGTTCCGCATTCCTGAGCATCTCGTCGACGGTTGTCAAGAGCGGCACGTCAGACATGAGCTGGCTCCTGGGTAATGGTCCAGTCGTCGGCGATTACCGGTGCCTTACGCGGCGTCGCCGGAACATGGACAGTTGCTTTGGCGGCTCCGGTCATCTGCCACGTAGCGGGCACGCCCTCGCCACAGTCATCGACAACCTTGATGTCGAGGAGTGCATCGACGGCCATCGCGTAACGGATGATGGATGACATGGTCGGGTTAGCGTCATAGCGTTCAAACGCAGCAACCGTCGGCTGACTGACGCCCATGCGCTCGGCGACAGTCTGCTGACTGAGCTTATGCTCCTTGCGGAGGCTTACCAAATCCTCGAGAAGACGATCCCTCGCATCAACCAGCAGATCTGCGCGACGCTCGAGGCTCGCATCACTCACTGAAGTCATAGATTAAACTATATAAGTGTGGAATGGTGTTATGCAAACTTCAGTCATGTTGTGTGCGCCGCTCGACACCCCAGCATGTGGAATATCCAGAGATGAGGAGAAGCTCAGCTTTGTCGATCTCAGCGTCTTGCGCGGCCTTGGTTGCAGCCGGGTCACCCTCGATGATCACCTTCTCATGAGCGTGGAGGCCCAGTATGCAACGACCAAGCTGATCGAATGGCTGAGCGTGAATGAGGCGAACCTCGACCTGAGCATAGGAGTCAATCCCCGAAGGATTAATTTCGCGGACATCGATGTCCCGCCAGCGGATTTCGAAGAGAGTAACACCGCCACGCAAAGATTTCAGTTCTCCCGGTGGTCGAAGCTTACCTTGAGCCGCTTTTTCCAAGCGCTTTCAAAAATTCGCGCGGATCATCGTCTCTTGGTAGGGATTCCAGCGGCGGTTCGCCGGTTTCTTGATGGCCGCCATGAGAGCATTCACAGCTAGGCTGATGTGCTCTTGAGCGGAGCCATTGCCGCCGCCATACCAATAGAAGTCCGCAGGCAGGTCGAGACACGCATTCGACCTGGAGGAATTATCTGCGACGCTCATGACCTCCATGGTAGCCGGGCGGTATTGAACTGTGAGCGCACATGCCCGTCAATGGCCCACCGTGTGCAACGCGCAAGTGGAACCCACCGTCGACCGTAGAGCGTTAGGAAACTGAAGCCCGCGCGAACGCACCGCGGGCCTCGTCCCTGTATCAGGAACGAGGCCCGGGAACGTTCACGGGGCATGCGCCCCGCGCAGGTGGATCACTCCACCGTCACGGACTTGGCCAGGTTGCGCGGCTGATCGACGTCCAACCCCTTGACCGAGGCGAGCTCGCAGGCGAAGATCTGCAGCGGCACGACGGTCAGGAGCGGGGCGTACAGGGTCGGAACGGCGGGCACGCGGAAGACGGCCTCGGCGAACTCGTCGACGGAGGAGTCCCCCTCCTCGGCGATGATGATCGTGCGGGCGCCGCGGGCACGGACCTCGGCGATGTTGGCCAGGACCTTTCCGTGCAGCTCGGGGCGGCGCGGGGTCGGCACGATGACGATGACCGGCTGGCCCTCGTCCACGAGCGCGATCGGGCCGTGCTTGAGCTCGCCTGCGGCGAAGCCCTCGGCGTGGATGTAGCAGATTTCCTTGAGCTTGAGCGCTCCCTCAAGGGCGACCGGGAACCCGACGTGACGCCCCAGGTAGATGACCGAGGTGGCGTCCTGCATCGTGCGGGCGAACTGGCGGACCGTCTCACCGTTCTCGAGGACGCGCGTGATCGCCTCGGGGACGCGCGCGAGCTTGTCCATGTAGTCGGCAATCTCGTCGGCGTACTTGTTGCCACGCACCTGCGCCAGGTACAGACCCAGGATGTAGCAGGCGGTGACCTGCGCGGTGAACGCCTTGGTGGAGGCGACCGCGATCTCGGGGCCCGCGTGCGTGAGGATCACGGCGTCGGACTCGCGCGAGATGGTCGAGCCGGGCGTGTTGACGATCGCGACGACCTTCGCGCCCTGCTCGCGGGCGTGACGGATCGCCTGGATCGTATCCATGGTCTCGCCGCTCTGGGAGATGGCGACGACCAGGGTCTTCTCGCCCACCACCGGGTCGCGGTAGCGGAATTCGCTGGAGAGCTCGACCTCGACGGGGATACGACACCAGTGCTCGATCGCGTAGCGCGCGACCTGTCCGGCGTAGGAGGCGGTGCCGCAGCCGATCATGATGACCTTGTCGA
>USPB01000218.1 GCA_900556405.1 uncultured Actinomyces sp. | reverse complement strand
TGTGGCGTCGGGGCTGGCGGTGGTACCCATGGCTTCCTTCTCTCGGGGGTGTTGGAATCAAGGGTATCGCCGTCGGGTGGGTGTGTGCTCGCCCGCTCGGGTTGCAAAACTGTGACGTGGGCAGATGCGGGCTGCGGACAGTCTTTCGGGGCGGGGGTAGGGTCCGAGGCTGGGTCCGAGGCTGGGTCTGAGGCCGGGGTCGGGGCCGGGCCTGGTCGATCACCCCCCAAAAGTCGCACGTAATTTAACTGGGTCAGTTTTTGAGTGCTGCTCAAAACGTTGCAATTCCAACGGTCTAATTTCAGAGTTTGAAAGAGAGTTGGGGGAATTACGTGCGACATTTTTGGGTAAGTGATTGTGTATGGGATCGGCCGGTGGCGGCAGTAACGCTAACGGCGGTGGTGCCAACGGCGGTGGTGCTAACGTCGGCGGTGCTAACGGCGGTGGTGCTAACGGCGGCGGTGCCAACGGTGGTGGTGCTAACGGCGGTGGTGCTAACGGCGGCGGATTGCGGTGAGCTCGCGCTCGTAGGCGCGCCCGGGCGAGGCCGACTTTCCGTGGTGCTCCCACGTGAGGATCAGCGCGGGATCGAAGGCGCGCGAGCACACCCCGCACGAGGAGACGCGCCGCGGCGCCCGGTACAGGCGGCGCGTGGCCCCGCAGCGCGGACACGTGCCCACCCAGGGCGCGTCCGGGGAGGGCAGGGACGAGGGTAGCCGCGCGGAATCCGGGGCGCCGAGGGCGCGTGCCGTCCGCTTCCACGCGGCGTCGTGCCCGTGGGAGGGGCCAACGAGGGCGTGGGCGATCTCGTGCAGGATGACGCCCCGGATCGTGCCTTCGTCGTACAGGTCGGTGAGCGGCCCCGACAGGCTGATTGTGCGCGTGGAGTGCGTGCACGCCCCCGCCCGGCGCTTGGCGTGGTCGAAGCGAAAACGCCAGTCGACCAGGCCAGAAGCGTCCATGAGGGAGCGCGCGAGGGCACGTGCCTCCTCGCGCTTCACCGCGCCCCCGCGAGGACGCCGAGCAGGCGCTTCATGGAGACCTTGTTGGGCGTGCCCAGGGTCTGGGCGAACATGGACACGCGCAGCTCCTCGGCCATCCACCGCGCCTGCGTGAGCGCGGCGTCGCGTCGGGCGTCGTAGGGCCGGCGCTCCAGGGCCTGCCGCGTGGCGGCGATGTCGGCCTCGGCCTGGTGGATGCGATCCATGTCCTCCAGGTCCCGGCTCAGCGCCCCCGGCGAGGAGGCGGCGCGCTCGATGCGCACGGCACCGGCGCGCAGGTAGCGCCCCAGGTGCGGCAGCGCGAAGGCGGGCGTGGCCGACACGAAGCCCTCGTAGAGCAGCGTCTTTCCGTGGCGGGCGACGTCACGCGTCGTCTCCCCCAGCGAGGCCTGAGGGTGCGAGCGCACGGCGGCATCGGCCTCGGCGCTGGCCTCCAGGGCCCGCACAACGTGGGAGAGGATCTGGTAAACGCGGTCCTCGTGGGCGTCGCGCGCGGCCGCCACGAGGGTCTCGAAGGCCTCGGGGTCGCGCACGTCGGCGGGGGTGCTCAGCTCATCGACGAGGGACAGGGCCGAGGCCAACTGCGCGTCCGCGACCAGCGCCGCCGTGTCCGCGTAGGGGGAGGCCGCCAGCATGAGGGCCTCGCGGCCCGTCCAGCGCGTGGTCACCCGGTTCGTCGCCAGTGCGACGCGGGAGAGCAGCAGTCGGGCGATACCGGCGCGGTGCTCGCGGTCCGCCTCGGCGGCGCTGGCCATGACGCGCACGCCCGCCGCCGGGGCCGCCGCGCTGCCCTGGGGGACCAGCGCGGGGAACGCCCGCAGCGTCATCGAGCCCGAGGTCTGGGTGATCGAGCGCGGCAGCGTCGGCATCTGCGTGACGCCATCCGCGTGGAACGCCGGGTCCGGGGACGAGGCCTGGGCCGCGTCGCGGGGCCCGTTGCCCGTCGCGGTCGCGCCGTGAGCGGGGGTGGAGGGATTCTCCTCACCGTGCGATCCCGTGGGGGTGTCGGTGGGGGAGGTTGCTCCGTCGGTGGCGTCGTGTGCGCCGGTAGCGGCGTTTTTCCCCGAGCCTCCGCGCCCGCGCTTGTTCCTGCGCGCCTGCTTCTCCCCGGCTTCCTCTAGGGCCGCGCGAACGGCCGTGCGCACCGCCTTGTTTGCGTCGCTGGCCAGGGATCGCTGCAGGTAGGCCAGGTCCTTGCCCGCGCCCAGCTCCTTGCCCGACGCGTCCGTGACGACGAAGGTCATGCGCAGGTGGTCGGGCAGGTGGGCGCGCGCGTGCGCCAGGTCCGCCTCGCTCAGGTCCACGCCGCGCAGGACGCGCACCGCGTGGGCGAGGGCCTCCAGGACCGGGCCCTCGGTGAGGGGGCGGGGCTTGGGGGCCTCGGTGGTCGTGTCCGCACCCTGCTGGGCGGGAGCCGGGGCCTCCTTCGGAGCCTTCTTCTGTGTGGCCTTCTTGGGCGAGTTGCGCGTCGACACCCGGCCCGACGTCGCGCCCCACGCGGCCAGGCGGCCCATCGCGGCGTCCAGACTCAGCGGGTCCGGCTCGTCGGCCTGTGCGGCGGCTTTCTGGCCGCCGCGCTTTGCGGCGCCGGTACCGGAACCTGCGTTGCCGTTGCCGTCTGCCCGGGCACCCGTCCCGGCCTCGTCCGCGTGTGCGCCCGCCGACTCAGCCACGGCCTCGGTCGGCTCATCGCCCGCCTGCTCGATCCAGCGCGCCACCGACGCGGCCACATCCGGCGCGGGGGCCAGCAGGCGGCGCACGCCCTTGGGTAGCGCGCGGATCGCCTCGGTCAGCAGGTCCTCGCGCATGCCAGGCACCAGCCAGTCCGTGCCCGCATCGCTCACGCGCTCGAGCACCTCGATCGGGATACGCATGGACACGCCGTCGCGCGGGCTGCCCGGCGCGAACTCGTAGCTCAGCGCCAGCGACAGGTCGCCGCACTGCCAACGATCCGGGAAGCCCTCGCCCGAGGTCGCCTCGCGCGGCATCAGCAGGGACGCCGGGTAGATCAGCAAATCGGGATGCTCCCGGCGCTCGTCCTTCCACCAGCGGTTGAACGCCGCCGCGCTGGTGACGCGCTCGGGGATCAGGTCGTCGAAGAAACGGAAGCGCGCCTGCTCGTCCGCGACGAG
>USPB01000217.1 GCA_900556405.1 uncultured Actinomyces sp. | reverse complement strand
GACGACATCGACCAGCCCTACGCCGCCCACAAGCACGTCAACTGGCTGTTCACGCGCGCCGGCCGCTACACGCTGACCGTGCAGGCCAGCGCCTGGACCCCCGGCGCCACAGGCGCGGCCTCCGTCCAGTCGGCCGCCCACACGTACACGATCGACGTCGCCGACGAGGCCTCGTGCCTCGCCGAGGCCGCACAGGCCCCCTCGACCGACCAGGCGCAGCCCGCCCCCGGCGTGGGCCCCGGCTCCGTGAACAACACGAACAACCAGGCAGCGCAGGACCAGGGCGACGGAGGCAACGGAACACCGAGTACCCCCGCCCCCGTTGACGGCACGACGGGAACGACGGGAACCACCGGCACCACCGGCACAACGACCGGCGCGAACCCCGCCCCCTCCTCGGGTGCCCGCACCACTTCCGGCACGACCGGCGGTGAGCGCTGCGTCGCCACCCGCGTTACTCGCGAGGCCACCGAGGCCGAGGCCGCCACCCTGGCCTCGTCCCAAGCCCCCGCGAACACCGCGCGCACGACGCTGACCGTGAGCGTCGGCGACGGCGCCTCCGGCAACGCCACCGACGGCCACTTCGACCTGGGCCCCGCCATCGAAAACGGCACCCTCGTCGCCCGCGTTAAGGACGACCGCAGCCAGCCCGCACAGTGGGTCGACCCCTCGTCCCTGACCTTCGCCCTCGGTGACGCGGCGCGCATCACCGCTCCCGCCGACCTCGGCTTCGTTGCCACCCCCGGCTCGAGCGTTTGGCTGATCCCGTCGACCCAGATCGCGGGCGTGCCGTGGCTGGGCCTGAACTCCCAGCGCGAAGAGATCGTCACCGGCACCACCGGCCCCGTTCAGTTCACCCTCGACGCCGTCGAGGGCCCGGGACGCGTCGCCGTCTTCAACGCGGGTGCGCTCGGCTCTGGCGTCGGCGAGCACGTCTTCGACGGCCCGGGCACCGGCTACACGCTCGGCGCCAACACGCACGCCCACCAGAACTGGGTGTTCACGGCGCCCGGCACCTACACGCTGACCATCTCCATGCGCGTCACCCCCAACGGCGCGGCGCTCGCGGGCAGCGGCTTCGGCTCCGGCGGTGACCTCACGGCCACGGGCACGACCGGCCCGAACGGGCGACCCATGGTCTCCCAGGTGGTCGGCCGCACCGCCTCCGGCAAGGACTGCGACCTGTCCCTGGCCACCACCGGCGCCGACACCATCCCGCTGACCGTCGTCTCCCTGACGTGGGCGCTCACGGGCGCGGCCTGCGTGTGGGTGGGTGCGATCGGACGTCGCCGCAACCTGCGCGCACAGTCGTGACCGCTCATTCACGAGGCCGACTCTCCCTCATCCCCCGCCTCCCCTTCCGTGGGTGGCGGGGGAGTGGGTGTGTGCTCGCCGCCTCGACGTTAGCGCTCACGGCGACCCTGGCCGGCTGCGCGCCCGCGCCCGACCCAGCATCCGACGGTGAACTGCGCGTCGTCGCCACGACCGGCATCCTCGCCGACCTCGTGCGCAACGTCGCCGGAGACCGCGCCCACGTCACGCAGATGGTGCCGAACGGGGCGGACCCGCACTCGTGGGAGCCCTCCCTGCGCACCATCCGCGACGTGGCCTACGCGGACGTCGCCTTCTCCAACTACCTCATGCTCGAGGAGCACGCCCTCATCCGTGCCCTCGACTCCAACCTGCCCGCCGGCTCACGCTCCGTCTCCGTTGCCGAGGAAGCCGCCAAGAACGGCGCGACCATCCTCCCCCTCGTCGAAGACCGCGCGCTCGACACCCCGTGGCTCGGCATGCGCGTGTGGGGCGACGGCGCCGACATGGGAGCCACCCGCGCCTCGCAGATCGACCTGACGACCACCGGCGTCGAGGGCCCGGGCGAGGCCGCCGCCTACCTCACCACGTCGTTCGGGCAGCCCGAGATCGCCTTCGCGACCTCCGACGGCTTCAACGCCGCAGGCGGATACGACACCGACACCGCGCAGCTGCCCGCCGACGCCCACCAGCACATGAGCTGGGCGTTCACCGCCCCCGGCGTCTACCGCGTCCACTTCCGCGCCAACCTGCGCACCACCCCCGGCGCCACGCCGGTGGGCGTCGGGGAAGGCACCGCCGTCTTCGCCGTCGGCACCCCGCCCGAGGACATCGCCGCCGCCGAAGGCCGCCGCATCCTCTCCGCCGGCCACGCCGACATCACCGTCAACCTCACCACCAAGCGCGTCGAACTCGCCTCCGACGCCGGAGCACTCAACGGGGACGAGGCCTCGGCCCCCTGCGTGGGAGCATCCAGCGCCGCGGCGGCCGTCGCCTCCACCATGGAGTGCACCGACCTCGACCACGTCGTCATCGAAGTGCCCACCCGCGCGCTCACCACGATCCCCGGGGAGGCCTCGTTCCGCTTCATCGGTGAGCCCGGCGCCAGCGTCTACATGCTGCCCCAGGCCGTCCTCGGCAAACACGTCCACGGCGACATCGACCCCCACCTGTGGCACGACGTCCACAACGCCCAGGCGTACGTGCGCGTTATCCGCGACTCGCTGATCTCCGTCGACCCCGACGGCGAAGCCACCTACCGGGCCAACGCAGCCGCCTACCTGACGCGCCTCGACGAGCTCGACGCCACCGTCGCCTCGACCATCGCGTCCATCCCCGAGGAGCGCCGCAAACTCGTCACCACCAACGACGCGTACGCGTACCTGGCGAACGCCTACGGGCTCACCGTCGCCGGCTTCGTCGCACCCAACCCCAGCGTCGAACCCTCCATCGCCGACCGGATCAAACTCCAGGCCACCCTGTCCGACTCCTCGATCCCCGCGGTGTTCCTCGAACCCAACCTGGCGCGCACCCGCTCCACCCTGCGCACCGCCGCCACCGACGCGGGCGTGGACATCTGCCCCCTGTACGGCGACACCCTCGACGACCAAGCACCCACCTACATCGACATGATGGAACACAACGCCCGCTCACTGGCACGCTGCCTGGGCGGCAAGGAGATGCCATGAAATCCTTCTCTGCCCTGTCTGCTGCCGACTGCCGCGCGGCCTGCTTGCCTGGCCGCAGGCTCTTTGCCTGCGAGGACGGCCGCCGGCTCTACGCCCCGGTGGCGGCGGCCCGCCCGCGAGATCGCCACACGCGAGCTTCGCTCGGAGTGGTCGATCTCGA
>USPB01000216.1 GCA_900556405.1 uncultured Actinomyces sp. | reverse complement strand
GCGATCTCTTCCTCAGAGGGGGCGGCTTGCGCCATCTGGGGCAGCACGAGGAGGGCGCAGGCGGCGATTGCCGTCAGGCCCGTGCGAATGGTTCCGCGTCGTCTCATCGTTGTCTCATCTCGTCTGTTTACGTGCGCCGGCGGGCGCGTACTGGGAAAAAGCCTAACCACTTTCGTCACGCTTGGCAACAAACACACCACAAAACTCAACTTTCACACAAACAACAATCGCAACATTCGTAACATCAGCATCATGATTACCGCGCAAATACCAGCGTTTTCATCACACTTTCAACCATCACTGTGAGCCTGCTCATACGCCCAGAAAACGAACCCCACCCGTCACAAAAGTCCACCATCCGGGACCACCGCGCCCCGGCCTCGGCGATGACAAACAATAGGAGCCATGAACCGTCGAATGTGCCGCTGACTGCGCGTCAGCACCAGCGACTGCCGCGCAGTCCCCCGACAGCGGGACGCGCCTCGACGCATGTTCACTTCACCGCAGCTGCGGCCCGCCGGAGGGGAATCAGAGACGACCCGCCCCCTCACCTAAGGAACCGCACCATGACCGCCAACGACTGGTCCTTCGAAACCAAGCAGATTCACGCCGGATACGACATCGACCCCGCCACGGGCGCGACCGCCCTGCCCATCTACCAGACCTCCTCCTACGCCTTCGAGGACACCGCGCAGGCGGCGAGCCGCTTCGCCCTGCAGGAGCTCGGCCCCATCTACACGCGCCTGACCAACCCGACGACCGACGGCGTCGCCGCCCGCATCGCGGCCCTCGAGGGCGGCGTCGGCGGCCTCCTCGTCTCCTCCGGCCAGTCCGCGACCGCCCTGTCGATCCTCGCCCTGGCCGTCGCCGGCAACAACGTGGTCGCCTCCCCCTCCCTGTACGGCGGCAGCGTCACCCTGCTGAAGAACACGCTGGGACGCCTGGGCATCGAGGCGCGCTTCGTCCCCGACCCGCTCGACCCCGAGGCCTGGCGCGCGCTCGCCGACGACAAGACGGTCGCCTTCTACGGCGAGACGATCCCCAACCCGCAGGGCGACATCCTCGACATCGAACCCATCGCGACAGTCGCCCACGAGGTCGGCGTGCCCCTCATCGTCGACAACACGGTCGCCACCCCCTACCTGGTGCGCCCGATCGAGTGGGGCGCCGACATCGTCGTCCACTCGGCCACCAAGTACCTGGGCGGCCACGGCACGTCGATCGCGGGCGCTATCGTCGACTCGGGCAACTTCGACTTCGCCTCCCAGCCCGAGCGCTTCCCCCTCTACAACACGCCGGACGAGTCCTACCACGGCCTCGTCTACGCCCGCGACCTGGGCGTGGGCGGCGCGCTGGGCGCGAACCTGGCGTTCCTGCTGCGCATCCAGACGCTCATCAACCGCGACCTGGGCGCCGTCACCTCCCCCTTTAACGCGTTCCTCATCTCGCAGGGCATCGAGACGCTGTCCCTGCGCGTCGAGCGCCACGTCTCCAACGCGCTGGCCGTCGCCCGCTTCCTGGAGGCCCACCCGGACGTCGAGTCCGTCAACTACGCGGGCCTGGAGTCCTCCCCCTACTACGAACTGGGCAAGAAGTACGCGCCGCTGGGCACGGGCGGACTGCTCTCCTTCGTCATCAAGGGCGGGTACGAGGCCGGCCGGGCCTTCGCGGACGGCGTGCAGCTCCTGCCGGTGGTGGCCAACATTGGCGACGCGAAGTCCCTGGTCATCCACCCGGCGTCGACGACGCACTCGCAGCTGACCGAGGAGGAACTGGCCAAGGCAGGCGTCGCTCCCGGCACGGTGCGCCTGTCGATCGGCCTGGAGAACATCAAGGACATCCTCGCCGACCTGCAGCTCGGCTTCGACGCGGCCCGCGCGGCCACGGCCTGATAGACCCGTCGGCGGCCTCGGGGATACACACACTCCTGAGGCTCCGAGGCCGCCGCTGCCCCTCCCCGTCTCACGCGACAGCGAACCGCCACAGCGAAAGAAGGACCCCATGAGCCGCTCCAACCTGCCTCCCGCACCCACGTCCGGCGCGTGGCGCGAGGGCGACCCGGTCGCGTTCCGCAAGTTCGCGAACCTGGGCGCCCAGCGCCTGGAAAACTGTGAGATCCTGCCCTCGGTGACGCTCGCCTACGAGACGTGGGGTGAACTGGACGAGGCCTCGTCGAACGCGGTCCTCATCCTGCACGCGCTGACCGGTGACGCGCACGTGTGCGGCGAGGCCGCGCCCGGCCAGCCGACCCCCGGCTGGTGGGAGCAGATCGTGGGCCCGGGGCGCATCATCGACACGGACCGCTATTTTGTGGTGGCCGCGAACGCGCTGGGCGGCTGTCAGGGCTCGACGGGCCCGGCGTCTCTCGCCCCCGACGGCGCGCCGTGGGGCTCGCGTTTCCCCGTGATTTCCACGCGCGATCAGGTGTATGCGGAGTCGCGTCTGGCCGACCTGCTCGGCATTAGCGAGTGGAGCATCGTTGTGGGCGCGTCGCTGGGCGGCCAGCGCGCGATCGAGTGGGCGGTCAGCTACCCGGAGCGCGTGCGCCGCCTCGTGGTCGTGGCCTCGGGCGCGCAGACGACCGCCGACCAGGCGGCGTGGACACACACGCAGATCCGCGCGATCGAGCTGGATCCGGCGTGGCGCGGCGGCGACTACTACGCGGGCCCCGGCCCCACCGCGGGCCTGGCGCTCGCCCGCCAGATCGCACACACGACCTACCGCTCCCCCTCGGAGCTGGACGAGCGTTTCGGCCGCATCCCCCAGAACGACGAGGATCCGCTGCACGGCGGGCGCCTGGCGGTCGAGTCCTACCTGGACTACCACGGCGAGAAAATCGTGCGGCGCTTCGACGCGGGCTCGTACGTGACGCTGTGTCGCACGATGCTCTCCCACGACGTGGGGCGCGACCGCGGCGGCGTCACCGAGGCCCTCAAGGCGGTCACCGCGCGCACGCTGGTCGTCGCCGTCGATTCGGATCGCCTCTTCTTCCCCGAGCAGGTCTGGCAGATGGCGGCCGGAATCTCGGGCGCGTTCTACCGCGAGATCCACTCCGACCACGGGCACGACGGCTTCCTCATCGAGCACGACCAGCTCACCGCCCTCCTCGACGAGTTCCTCAACGAGCGCATCCCCTCGCGCGCGTCCTCCTTCGCCTGAT
>USPB01000215.1 GCA_900556405.1 uncultured Actinomyces sp. | reverse complement strand
GCGATCCAGGATGTAGTTCGTGCGTTCTTCTGCACGTCCCATGGGGCACCTCTTCACAGAATCAGCGACATTCTTTGTCGCTTTCTCTTTCGTTAAGAAAAGAATAGTCACTAAAACGAAAGTATGCAACATCACGAGAAGGGGATTCACACAGGTGCACACAGGGCGCACAAACGTTCAGGACAACGCCGTCCATTTTTCATTATTCAAAGATATTGCAGGGATAAACGCGCTGGTGGGCAGCTCTTACGAGCCACCCACCAGCTATGAAACTGTCTTCTCTACCCCGGAGTCACCATTCAGTTGAAACGAAAACGAAACGAAAGTGTTCGTCACCGATGCAACAAGGCACGCCCTGGGGCGGCAAACGGGTTTTACTCCCCGGGCTGGCGCACGCCGACCGTCAGGAGCAGGTTGCCGTACAGGCGCTGCTCGCCCGTCGCAACGATGATGCCGACGTTCTCGTCGCGCGCGGCATCGTAGAAGTCCCAGCGCGAAATCTCGCCGAACTCCACGCCGGGCAGAGCAGCGCGGAACTCGTCGTGGATCGGAATCTCCACCGGATCAGCGTCGGGGGCGGGGGTCATGATCTCTGCGCGCTCGATCGGAATCGTACGCTTGAGGACATCGAGAACCTGGCTGACGTCCAGGAGCCCCGGAGCGAGGTTGAGCGAAATGAGTTCGCAGCGCGGGTTCACACCCGTGGTGTGCGGGTAGTTCGCGTCCGCCAGCAGAATCTTCGAGCCGTGGCCAGCAGCCGCGAGCGCGCGCAGGAACTGCGGGTGCGTCATAGGTCCATAGAGCATGAACGTGCCTTTCTTACAGGTGTGAACTGGCCCGGATGACCAGCTCGGGGTCGAGGACGATGTCCTGAGAGGGACCGCCGCCCATGAGCGAGCGCACGAGGCGCACTGCGGTGCGTCCCAGGCGATCGAAGGGCTGGTGGATTGTTGTGAGCGGAGGCGCGTAGGAGTCCGCACCGTCGATGTCGTCGAAGCCGACGACCCGTACGTCGCGAGGCACCACTCCCCCACGCTCGTAGATGTAGCGCATGGCGCCGAGGGCCAGCTGGTCGTTCGCGGTCTGGATGCCCTGGGGCAGACGACCGGCCGCGCGCATGACGTCATAGCCATCGCGCGAGTCCCACGAGTCCGGTTGAAGGACGACGGGCTCGATGTCGTAGGCCTGACACGCCTGCTCGTAGCCGAGCCTGCGCATCTGCGCGTCCGACCATCCGGCGGGTCCCGAGATGTGGACGACGTCGGTGAGGCCCTGGGCAAGCAGATGCTCGGTGGCCAGGCGCGCCCCACGCACGTTATCGACAGCGACGGTCGAGATGCCGTCCAGTCCTTTTTCACTCGTCAGAACGAGGACGGTCGGGAAGCGCTTACCCGATTCGATCGCGACGTCGATCGTCGGGTCCTGGCCGCCCAGGATGATGACGCCGTCGACGTCGAAGGGAGCGAAGTCATTGCGCAGCTGCCCATCCGGCCCATACGCGTAGGACAGGGACACGTGGTACCCGGCCTGCGACGAGGCGTTGAGGATCGACAGCAGCACACGCCCGTGTCCGTGGAACATGGGGGCGGCCAGCACGACCTGCAGGACGTTCGTGCGCTTGGCCGCGAGCGCGCGCGCCGCGTAGTTGGGCACGTAGCCCAGCTCGTCGACCAGCTTGGAGATCCTCGCCCGCGTCTTTTCTGAGACCTCGGGATCCCCGCGGACGACGCGCGAGACCGTGTTGGTCGAGACGCCCGCACGCCGCGCGATGTCAGCGAGCGAGACTTTCTTAGCTGCGGGTCGGGACGTGGACATGGGTCGCTGCGCTGGCTGCGATGACGGAGGCGCGATCTTCCTCGGCGAGAGCGCCGATGGTTTCGAGCTGCGCCAGGAGAGAACCGAAGGTCGAGGCCTCGATGGGTCCGCGCACGACGGTGACACCCGAGATCTGGGCGGTCAGGTCGCACAGCAGGCGGTTACGCGCGCCGCCGCCCACGAGGTTGAGCTGGTCGGGGGCCCTCCCCGTGGCCTCGGTCAGCTCGCCGATCGCGCGGGCGTAGCGACGGGCGAAAGACTCGATGATGACGCGCACGTACCCGGCCATGGAGTCGGGTCGGGCCGCACCCTGGGCGTCCAGGGCCTCGTCGATCTTACGCTGCATGTCGCCGGGGGTGGCGAAGGCCTCCTCGTCGGGATCGAAGGTGCCCGAGGCGGCGGGCAGCTCGCGGGCCTGCGCGACCAGCTCGTCGGTGTCGGTGGGTGTGCCCTCGCGCTCCCACTGGCGCTGGATTTCCTGAAGGATCCACATGCCGGTGATGTTGAAGAGGGGACGCACTCCCCCGTCGGTGCGGCCTTCGTTCGTAATGCCGAGGTCGAAGGCCGCGTCGCTCATGAGGGGCTTGTCCTCGATGGCACCCAGGACCGACCAGGAGCCGCAGGACAGGAAGTAGGCGCGCTTGCCCTCCTCGATGGGCAGGCCGTGGACCGCGCACGCGGAGTCGTGGGCACCGCCGCGCACGACGGTGAGGGTCTCGAGGCCGGGGACCGTGCAGGGACCGACGACGGTGCGGTCGGCGGACAGCTCGCCGAACCAGCCGCGCGGGATGCCGAGACGGGAGAAGACCTCGTCGTTAAAATCGCGACCGCCGGGGGTCAGCAGGCCCGAGGTCGAGGCAATCGTACGCGACCAACCGACGACACCCGTCAGGCGGTACGCGAAGTAGTCGGGCAGGAAGAGGGCCGCCGCGACACGCTGGGCGTCGTCGGGGTTTTCCCGCAGGTAGGCGAACAGCTGATTCGCCGTGTTGATCGTCGCCGGCTGATTACCGGTCAGGTCAAAGAACTCGCGGTCGCCAATGCGCTCGCGGAAAGCATCCAGGGTGCGCGCGGTGCGCTCGTCACGGTAGGCGACGACATCGCCGACAAGCTCGCCATTTCCGTCGAGGGGAGCCCAGTCCACGCCCCACGTATCGATCGAGACAGCGCGCGCGTCAGGGAAGCGTTCGAGGGCCTTCTTCAAGCCGGTGATCGTCTCGGCCTCCATCGTGGCCACGTCCCACGTGAGGGTGCCATCGTCCCGGCGGCGCGCCTCGTGCTTGAAACGGTGGATGTCCGTGACATCCAGGCGGCCATCGCGTAGCGTTCCGGCGAGGACTCGTCCGGATGCGGATCCAAGGTCAACAGCAAGTACGG
>USPB01000214.1 GCA_900556405.1 uncultured Actinomyces sp. | reverse complement strand
TCGCGGGCGCGGTTGGCCAGGAAGAGGGCCTTGCCCATTGCTTCGCGGTACTGCTCATTCACGGTCACACTACTAGCTTACCGGCCAAATCAGCGTTGGGATAGTTGGAGTCCACAGTGGCTTGTGAGCTTCATGTGACTCGTGAGTTTGACATCGTCCACATCCGGACGCGATGCCCGACCGACCGAAAGCCGCACCGAGCAGAGAACCCGCCACGGCCTCGTCCCTGACGCACCAGGGTGCACACTCGCGGGCGAACAAGGTA
This sequence comes from uncultured Actinomyces sp., assembly GCA_900556405.1. Classification (GTDB taxonomy): domain Bacteria; phylum Actinomycetota; class Actinomycetes; order Actinomycetales; family Actinomycetaceae; genus Pauljensenia. The sequence goes on along the minus strand of USPB01000214.1, from coordinate 3,010 downwards.
GCCTATAACCATGCGCCTCCACGTTGCCAATCACCCCCTGATCACCCACAAGCTCACCGTTCTGCGCGATCGCGAAACGCCGTCGGCGACGTTCCGCCAGCTCGTAGACGAACTGGTCACCCTGCTCGCCTACGAGGCGACCCGCGAGGTGGCCGTCACCGAGACCCCCATCGAGACCCCCGTCGCCCCCACGGTCGGCCTGAAGCTCTCCGAGCCCCGCCCGATCGTCGTGCCCGTCCTGCGCGCAGGCCTGGGCATGCTCGAGGGCATGACCCGCATGCTGCCCACGGCCGAGGTCGGCTTCCTGGGCATGCGCCGCGACGAGGACACCCTCGAGATCGAGACCTACGCGAACCGCCTGCCGGAAGACCTGTCGGGCCGCCAGTGCTTCATTCTCGACCCCATGCTGGCCACCGGCCACACCATGGTCGCCGCCACCAACTACCTCTTCGAGCGCGGCGCGAAGGACGTCACCTGCGTGTGTATCCTGGCCGCGCCCGAGGGCATCAAGACGCTTGAGGAGGCGATCGGCGACCGCGCCGACGTGAACGTCGTCGTCGCCGCTGTCGACGATCACCTCAACGAGAAGTCCTACATCGTCCCCGGCCTGGGCGACGCGGGCGACCGCCTGTACGGCATCATCGACTGACGAGGCCGCACCCCCCCCCCGCGCGTCACCGCGCCGAGGGATGCGACGCAGCTAACGCCACACGAGGAGTGGGGTCGGGATGAAAGTCCCGGCCCCACTCCTCATATTTACTCATTAATGAGCCGACAAATTAACCATATCAGCTATTTTGGACTCATTTCCCCTGATCACAACCTCATGTGACCTTAACCGCTAAGAGTTCGTCAGCCTCGAAAATGCCACGTGAGCGTCTCATGCTTGTCCTATGGCACTGATTCAGACCAATCCCAAGCGCCGCCGCTACGGCGTCGCAGCAATCGCAGGTGTTCTCGGCGGCATCGTCTCCGCTATCGTCAAGTTCGGCTGGGAGGTGCCGCTGCCTCCTCGTACTCCCGAGCGCAACGCCACCAACCCGCCCCAGGAGCTGCTCCAGCAGCTGGGCGTCCCGGAGAGCGTCACGCACCTGTCCTACACCTTCAACGGTAACGAAGGACTCCCCTGGATCTCCTTCATCGTCCACTTCTCGTTCTCGATCGCCTTCGCGATTATCTACTGCGTGCTCGCCGAGCGCTTCCCGCAGATCAAACTCTGGCAGGGTGCCGCCTTCGGTATCTTCGTCTACGTGGCCTTCCACGTCGTCCTCATGCCGCTGATGGGCACCGTCCCGGCGCCCTGGAACCAGCCCTTCGCCGAGCACTTCTCCGAGTTCTTCGGCCACATCATCTGGCTGTGGGTCATCGAAGTCTTCCGCCGCGACATGCGCAACCGCATCACGCACGAGCCGGACGCCGAGTTCCCGCTCGAGGCTCGCACTAACTGATCACGCCGCTCACGCGGACAGACGGGTGGCCCCCAGAACCCATGGGTTCTGGGGGCCACCCGCTTACCTGCGCGAACCCTTTCGTCCGCGATCCGTCAGCCTCGGCGCCTGCGCGCCCCGGCCTCGTCAATCAGAGTCAATCAGAACGCCGGGATGACCGAGCCATCCGACCAGGTCTGCTCGATGTACTGCTTCACCTGATCGGAGTGCAGGAGCTTCTCGAGCTTGGCGATCGCGTCAGCCTTCTTGGTGTCCTTCTTCCACACGAGGACGTTCACGGCCGGGTTGTCCACGGGGGACTCGACGACGAGCGCGTCGCCGGAGATGGACTTGCCGCCCTCCTGGGCGAAGTTGCCGTTGATGACCGCGTAGTCGAAGTCATCGAGCGAGCGGACCAGCTGCGGGCCCTCGACCTCGCGGAAGTCGAAGTTCTTCAGCTTGGTGACGGTGTTGATGTTGACGTCGCCGTCGCCCTCGGGGATCGAGACGAGGCCCTGGGTCGCCAGGAGCTTGAGCGCACGCGACTGGTTAGCCGTGTCGGAGATGATGCCGATCGTGCCGCCGTCGGGCAGCTCGTCGAGGGACTTGTGCTTGTTGGAGAACACGCCGAGGGGCTCGAGGTGGATGCCCTCGCCGGCCTCGAAGTCGTAGCCGAACTGCTTCTCCGCGTTCTCCAGGTAGGGGACGGTCTGGTAGAAGTTGGCGTCCAGGTCGCCGTCGTTCAGCGCGGTGTTGGGCTGGACGTAGTCGGTGTACTCAACGATGTTCAGCTTGATGCCCTCGGCCTCGGCCAGGTTGTCGTTGATGTAGGTGAGGATCTTCGCGTGAGGCGAGGGGGTCGCGCCCACAGTCAGGGTCACGACGTCCGAGGAGGAGCCGGAGCCGGACGCATCCGAGGAGGAGCCGGAGCCGCCGCAGGCCGCCAGGCCCAGGGAGGCGACGGCCGCCAGGCCGATGGCTGCGAGGAAGCGATGACGCATGGTGGTTCTCTTTTCTTCTGTGTACTGGATGGGACGGATGGTCGAGGCCGGCGGCCCGACCGGGATCTGTCAGCGCGCGCGGTGGTCAACCAGGCGCGAAAGGAGGTCGCCGATCAGCTGAATGATCTGCACGATGACGATGATGGCGACGACGGTGGAGATCATGACGTCGTCCTGCCAGCGGTTGTAGCCGTAGTTGATGGCCATCTGGCCCAGGCCGCCGCCGCCGACGGCGCCCGCCATCGCGGAGTATCCGATCAGGGTGATCGCCAGGGTCGTGATGGACTGGATGAGGGCGGGCATGGCCTCGCGAATGAGGACGCCCCAGCGGATCTGACGGTTGGAGGCACCCATCATCTGGGCGGCCTCGATCTTGCCGGGATCGACGGCCAGGAGGTTCGTCTCCACGAGGCGCGCGAAGAAGGGCGCGGAGAGAATGACGAGCGGCACGACGGTCGCAAGCGAACCCGTAGACTTACCGACGATCATCTTCGTCAGCGGGATCAGCATGATGATGCCGATGATGAAGGGCAGGGAGCGCACGATGTTCACGACGAAGGACACGGCCTGGTACACGCCCTT
>USPB01000213.1 GCA_900556405.1 uncultured Actinomyces sp. | reverse complement strand
CAAAGACTGAACTGGAAGACATACCGAGGAGAACATCGTGGCTGCCGTTTGTGACGTGTGCGGTAAGGGACCCGGCTTCGGCAAGAGCGTGTCGCACTCGCACGTTCGCACCAACCGCCGGTGGAATCCGAACATTCAGCGCGTTCGCGCCCTGGTCAATGGGACGCCCAAGCGCCTGAACGTCTGCACCAAGTGCCTGAAGTCCGACAAGGTCGCCCGCGCGATCTGAGTTCGACGCTGACGTAACGCTGGAGGGGCGAGCCGCTTGGCTCGCCCCTCCAGCGTTTATTCGCTCGCTGCCTCAGCTGCGCGCATCCCCCTGAATGAACGTGGATGAACGCCCGCGACGCTTAGTCGCGGGCGTTCATTGTCCTCCATGGGGCACAGAGGCTCTACCGAATACCCAGCGCGGCCACTACAGGAGTCCCGCAGCCAAGTCCAACGGCGTCCCGAAACGATGATTCGTGATCGACACGGCCTGTTCACGCAGGAAGGGCAGCAGTTCCGTATGCGGGCACGGCGTCACTGCTCCCGTGTACAGCGCGACGTCGGGGCTTCCCGCGCTTACGCGACTTGCGCGTTCCCAACGATCCTGCGAGGACTCCTCGCGCGGGCCGAGAACACGTACGCGCATCCCCAAACCACCCGAGTTCACCACGAGTGTCAGGCGAGAATCCCACGAGGCCTCATCCTCAACCGTCACCTCAATATCCAGGGACTCGAGATGGTCCGCCACGGAGGGAGGAAGTGCGTCGGCAAGGGACAGGCCGATCGGCCCGCCCGCCAGAACACCCGCCGCCAACACACGGACCGTGTCGACGAGGGTGGTTCCGCTGGAGGCTCGCACGAGGACCGGAGTGGGGCGGTAACGCAGGATATTGCGCTCGCACGCCAGGGAGGTGACGTCACGGCCAACTCCGTAAGCGCATGCCCACGCAGCTGCGTCGTTTGCGACGGCGCTCCTGAGCTCTGCCGCCTCATCGGCGCTCAGGTGTGAACTCACCGCATGGCACAGCGCACGAACACTCGGGGCAAGCTGTGCGGTGTCCGTGGTGCTCTCCCCCACCGCCGCCTCGCGGGCTGCTTCAACCTCCCCGAGGCCCAGCAGGTACGAGGGACCGCCTGCTTTCGTGGTCGATCCGATGGCGGAGCGTTTCCATCCGCCAAAAGGCTGACGGCGAACGATCGCGCCGGTGATGCCACGGTTGACGTAGAGGTTTCCGGCCTCAATGCCTTCCAGCCACATCGCTAGTTCCTCGGTGTCGAGGGTGTGCAGGCCGGAGGTCAGGCCGTAGTCGACGTCGTTGACGGCCGCGATGGCTTCCTCAAGTGTATCGACACGCATGACGCCGAGGACGGGCGCGAAGTATTCCGTCAGATGGAACTCGCTGCCGGGAACCACACCCGCACGGATACCCGGGGTCCAGAGCCCATCACCCAGGTAGCGCGGCTTGAGCACCCAGTGCTCGCCCTCTCCCAGGGTGGTCAGGCCTCGCACGGCCTTCTCATCGTCAGGCACGACGACGGGACCGACCTGCGAATCGAGGGACGCCGACAGTCCCACACGCAGCGACGCGGCCGCATCGACGAGCTGACGCGCGATACGTGAGGAGCGTCCCGCCGAACCCACGAGGATCAGCAGAGACGAAGCAGAGCACTTTTGCCCCGCGTGCGCGAAAGCCGAGTGCACGATGTCGCGCACCGCCAGATCGGGATCCGCCGACGGGGTCACGATAATGGCATTCTTGCCACTCGTCTCCCCCAGCAGGTGCATGTCGGGCTTCCAAGAACGGAAAAGACGAGCCGTGTCGTACGATCCGGTCAGCACGACGCGGTCGACACCCTCGTGGGTCACGAGATAGCGCGACACGTCCCCATCGTCGAGCGGGGCGAGTACCACCAGGTCTCGAGGGACCCCGGCCTCGTGAAAGGCCGCGACGAGCTCAGCCGCGCAACGCTTAGCTGGCGGGGCGGGCTTCAGAATGACCGCGCTACCAGCCGCGAGCGCCGCGGCGACACCACCAACGGGAATGGCGACGGGGAAGTTCCACGGGGAGGCAACGACCGTGACGTCCACCGGCACGAATCGCGCCCCCGACATGTACGCCTCATCGGTGAGCTGCAACGACGCATTCGCGTAGTGATGGCAGAAGTCGACGGCCTCGCTCACCTCCGGGTCAGCCTGATCGATGGTCTTTCCTGCCTCGGATCCGGCGACCTCGATGAGCTCGCCCCTGCGCGCTGCGAGGACGTCGCCGACGCGATGCAGCGTGGCAGCCCTCTCCTCAGGGGTGCGTGACTGCCAGGAGTGAGCAGCGCGGCTGGCGGACTCGACAAGCGCATCGATGGCCTCGTTCGTGGCCAGCGACTGCACTCCGGCACACACAGCCTCCACACCCCGCGTCGAGGCCGGAATCGCCGCGGCGATGTCGCGCGCCCACTGGCGGTTTGCTGCCAGAGCGGGATCAGAATCTGCCTCGGATACGAACGGGCGATGCGCGCGCTCAGCCAGGCTCCCCTGCTCTGGCGCCACCCCGGCCTCGCGCTCAGCCAGACGGTTCTGGCGGCGGTTAGCAACGGGAACGGGAGCGTCCGGATCAACGTCGGACAGTGCAGCGAGGAAGCGGTCGCGTTCGCGGGCGAAGACGTCCTCGTTTTCGGCGATATCGAAGACACCGGACATAAAGTTCTCTGGCGCCGCGTTTTCCTCCAGGCGGCGCACCAAGTAGGAAATGGCAACGTCGAACTCACGGGGGTTGACGACCGGGACGTACAGGAGGAGAGAACCGACGTCGCGGCGCACGACCTCCTGGATGCCCGTGGCCATGCCGGAGAGCATCTCAAACTCGACGCTGTCCTCGACGCCGCGCGCCGCGCGCAGCTCGTAGGCGAAAGCAATGTCGAAGATGTTCTGTCCGGCCACTCCCAGCCGGATGGCTCGCGTCCGTTCCGGAGTCATCGCCCAGGACAGCATGCGCTTGTAGTTCGTGTCTGTGGCCTGCTTGGACGGCCAGGTTGTCAGCTCCCACCCGTGAATTTGCGCGTCCACCTTCTCCATAGACAGGTTCGCACCCTTGACGATACGTACCTTGATGCGCGAGCCTCCCGCATCCACGCGCCGGCGCGCCCACTCCTGGAGGCGCTGGAGGGCGCCGAGAGAATCAGGCAGGTATGCCTGGAGGACGATGCCCGCCTCGTAGCCGCGCATGTCCGGCTGGTCGAGGATGGCGGTGAACACCGCGATCGTCAGGTCGAGGTCCTTGTAGTCCTCCATGTCGAGGTTGAGGAAGGTCCCGTTGTCGCG
>USPB01000212.1 GCA_900556405.1 uncultured Actinomyces sp. | reverse complement strand
AAACGCAACAACTATAACGTGTTAGTCTTATCTCTGACGATCGGAGTTTCGACGATGACATCCGAAAGGCACACAGACGTGATATCGATACTACCTTCCTATGCTCCCGGTGCGGGAGCGCTCCTGCCGCCGCGCGCGCATCTGGTCGATGATCCCGGCGTTGTCAGCCTCGACGGTACCTGGTCCTTCGTCTATCACCGTACCGATCCGGCCCCCTGGGTCAGCGTTGAAGAACCCTGGGATGAACCAACTGTCGGCGACGACGCGGACACGATCGACGTGCCCAGTCACTGGGTCCTGCGCGGCGAAGGCGCCTGGGGGCGCCCCGCCTACACCAACGTCGACTTCCCGTTCCCCGTCGACCCGCCCTTCCCGCCCGAGGATAACCCGGTGGGCGACTACCGTCGCACCTTCGAGCTCCCGGCCGACTGGGAGGGTGGTGTCATCGCCCTGCGCCTCGACGGCGTCGAGAGTCAGGCCAGCGTGTGGGTCAACGGCACGTGGATTGGCATGGCCCGCGGTTCCCGCCTGGCCCACGAATTCGACGTGACCGAGGCCGTGCGCCCCGGTACCAATCGGATCACCGTGCGCGTCCACCAGTTCAGCCCCGGCTCTTACCTCGAGGATCAGGACCAGTGGTGGCTGCCCGGCATCTTCCGCTCGGTGAGTCTGCGCCACCTCGCCTCCGGGGCGATCGAGGATCTGTGGGTCGACACCGACTACGAGGCCGGGGTTGGTTACGCGACCATCGAGGCCCGGGTGCGCGGCGCGCAGGATCCGCACCTCTGGGGCCACCTGGAGATCGACGGCCTTTGGTCCTTCGCATACTCCCTCGAGCCAGTGGGCGAGGGGCGCTACCGCAGCGGTCGCATTGAGGTTGGAAGCGTGCGCCCGTGGAGCGCCGCCGACCCCGCCCTCTACGACGCTCGCGTGCGCGTCGAAGGCGAGGACGGCCTCGTCAATGGCGTGCGCACCCTGCGCATCGGATTCCGCCGAGTGAGCATCGAGAACGGCGTTCTGACGGCGAACGGGCAGCCCCTGACGCTCAACGGCGTCAACCGCCACGAGGTGCGCGCCGACGAAGGCCGCGTTTTCGATGAGGAATGGGTGCGCAAGGACCTCGCCCTCATGAAATCCATGGGAATCAACGCGATTCGTACCTCCCACTACCCGCCGCACCCCCGCGTGCTCGACCTGGCCGACGAGATCGGACTGTGGGTCATGCTCGAAGGAGACATTGAGACGCACGGGTTCGAGGGAACGGGGGAGTGGATCGACAACCCCTCCGACGACCCGCGCTGGGAGGCCGCCTACCTGGATCGCACCGCGCGCGCGTTCGAACGCGACAAGAACCACCCCTCGGTCATGATCTGGAGCCTTGGTAACGAGTCGGGTACCGGCGCAAACCTGGCCGCCTGCGCGCGCTGGATCCACGAGCGCACGGGAAACAGGGCCATCGTCCATTACGAGGGAGACCACGCCCTCGAATACACGGACATTTACTCGCGCATGTACCCCACTCTCGAGGAGGTCGCGGCCGTCCTCGACGAGAGCGATCTCCACGCTGAGGTCGCGGTTCCCACCCACGTCGCCGCGCGCGTCGACGACGCAGCCCGCGAACGTATCCGCCGCGCCCCCTACCTCATGTGCGAATACCTGCACGCGATGGGAACCGGCCCCGGAAACGCCGCCGGTTATGCCGCGCAGATGAGCCACCCGCGCCACGCCGGAGGCTTCGTGTGGGAATGGCGCGATCATGCCCTGTGGCGCACCCTCCCGGACGGGCGCCGCGCCCTGTCCTACGGCGGCGACTTCGGCGAGGACGTGCACGACGGCAACTTCGTGTGCGACGGCCTGGTCGATGCGCTGTCTCGTCCCTACGCGGGCACGTGGGCGTGGGTTGCGGCCATGGCGTCCGACGCGCCAGCCCTCGCTTCGGCCCTCACAGATGCCGGAAGCGGTCGCGACGACGAGCGCCTGCGTTCCCTCGCCTCGGCGCCGGTTGAACCTGCGCATGCCCACAGCGCGGCCGACCGTCCCTACGAGCTCGACTCGCGTGGGCGGCTCGTGAGGGTCGGCGGCCTCCCGGTGTCCGTCGAGCTGAGCGTCTTCCGTGCCCCCACGGACAACGATCGGGGCCGAGGTCCCGTCGACTACTGGGGAATCGGCGCGGACGACCTCGGTCCCCTGGGCGTCGGGCGCGGAGAGCACGGGACCTCGCACGCGATGCGTTGGGAGGCCGCGCGCCTGCACCTGCTGCGCCGTCGCCTCGTGTCGGTCGAGGGGGATGAGCAGTGCCAGCGTGTCATCGAGCGTTGGGCCCCTCCCGCCGCGCACTTTGGTGCGACCCTCACCTGGGAATATCGGCCGGTGCGAGTCGGCGACATCCCCGCTCTGTCGCTGTCCGTGAGCGTCGTTCCCGACGGCGTGTGGCCCGATCGGGTGCCGCGCCTCGGCGTGCGCATCGAACTGGGCGGGTCCTCGTGGGAGGCATCGTGGCTGGGGGATACGCTCATCGGCTACTCCGACATGCGGGTCCCCGGCGCTCGCGGGTACGGGCGAGCCGAGGCCTCGGACCTGTGGGACGTCTGCGTGCGTCCGCAGGAAGGCGGTCAGCGACTCGACCTCGAGGCGCTGTCCCTGCGGGGCGAGGCCGGGGAGTTCCTCATCCTCCCCGCCTCGCCCGTCGGCTGGAGTGTGTCCCCGTGGAACGAGCGCGAGCTGGCGCAGGCTGCGCACTGGGAGGATCTGCCTGACAGTGACCGTCTGTTCGTGTGGCTCGACGCCTTCCAGGACGGCATCGGTACCCGGTCGTGCGGACCTGACTCTCGGCCCGAGTTTGCTGGCCGCATGCGCGACACGGACATGACATTCGTGATTGCCCAGGTCGGGGGTGATTGAGCTCAGCACTGTTATGTTGCGGCTTGATAACGATGCGCAAAGTTATTGGCAAATGATGCGCAAAGCGTGACAGGTCGCTATGATTTAGGCATCAACTAACACGAGATAGTTAGTGACTCGATCCCATCGATCGACCAACAAAAACGGACCAACGGAGGTTTCGCATGTTGAAGAAGAAGATGGCTGCCGGCGTCGTCGCCCTCGCCATGTTCAGTACCCTCGGCCTGGCCGCCTGCAACGACGGCGGTTCTGGCTCCACCAGCTCCAGCGGCGGTTCGACCGCTGCCGGTTCCATCCCCGAGCCCGATGTCGCGTGCGACATCCCCGCGGGCAACGTTGACAACTCCAAGATCGACACCTCGAAGGTCGAAGGCCAGATCACCTTCCAGACCCAGGGTCTGCAGAACGACTTCGGCGACTTCTTCAAGGCCAAGATCA
>USPB01000211.1 GCA_900556405.1 uncultured Actinomyces sp. | reverse complement strand
GGCTCGTCATCGTCGCCGGGCTCCTCATCGCGTGCGCGTTCGCGTACCTCGGCGTGCGGCGGGCCAAGCGCGACGTCGATATCGAGAGATACAACCAGCGTTCCTTCGGCATGGCCGCCCTGTGCGTGATCGCGTTATACGTGGGATTCCGGTCGATCAGCCAGGGCCTTCCCGCCTTCCGCGACCTGAAGGAGGGCACCACCACCGTCACCGTCACCGTCACCTCGTGCAGCTTCGAGCAGATGCCAGGATCAAACCCGATGATAGGCGCTGATCGTACGCCCGACAACGGATGGGACAACACCTTCACAATGACGCTCGCTGACGGCACCAAGCGCGCCACGGTCATCGAAACAGACAATGCCAACGACATCGCCTCGCGCGGCGGTCTCACGGGCGTCCTCTACGAGGCCTGCGCTTCACGCTCCGGGTCCGCCTCCATGACCATGGAGGTCTACCCCCACACGTGGTCCATCGTCGATGCACGCATCGACTGACAAAGCACAGGAGAGAGCCATGAGTATGCCCCCGTATGAACCTTCCTTTCCGCCATCGCGGCAGGACTACAGGGAGCTCATTGACCACCACTACGTCATCCGCGGCCTCACGTTCGCCCCGCTCATCCTGTTCCCGATCGCGATGAAGACCGGCGCGCAATACGGGTCGCTCAGCCTGTGGACGGGCATCGGCATGAACCTCAGTATCCTCCTCACCTGCCTGACGATCCCGCTGGCGATTCCCGTGATGCTGCGCGACGCCCGCGAGGCGCAGGCCCGCGGCGTCGACAAGGCGATCCCCCGCCGACGCCGCTGGAAAGCCGCCGGACGAGTCGCCATCGCCATCTCTTTCGGGATACTGAGCACCGTGCGCATCGTCCCACTCATCCAAGACCTGGCAAGCGGGCCGAAACCCGTGACCGTCACCAGCTGCACGAGTAGCGTCGCCGACCGTGAATGGCGCAGCGGCAGACGAGGATCGCGCACAACCACCGTCTATCAGGTCTACGAGAGCACCATGCAGCTCGCAGACGGCTCCACCCGCGTCCAAGACATCAGCCTGCAACCGCCGGATTCCGAACCCGCCGACTCCCTCGCGGTCTACGACACCCTCTACGACGCCTGTGTCACCCATCCGGGTCAGACTTCCATGACGCTACAGGTCATGCCCCGCAGCTGGCGGATTATCGAGGCCCACCTCGGCTAGCACCAGGCTCCACGGCCTCCACACACAGGACACGACCCCATGAGTTTTCCCAGTACCCCTCCCCTGCCTCCAGTTCCTGATACTCCCCCTACTCCTCCCCTGCCTCCGACACCCGCACCCGCCGCCGCGAAGCAGGGCCGACGCACCGGACGCTCCCTGTTCCTGCTCGTCCTCGTTCCCCCGGCGTTGATCATCACGATCATCGTCGTCATGTACAACATGGGTTCGTATGGGAGGAGCAAACTCGTCGGCGTCATCATCCTGTGCTGTCTGGGGCTCCTCGTCGTCATCGGCGCAGTCGCTACCCTCCTCGCCTCCATACCAGACCTGCGCGCCGCGAAGCGCTCCGGGGACCGGCGGGCGGTACGCAAGCAGCTGGACAACCTCGCCTCGATGGCATTCGGCGTCCTCGTGATTGCCGCACCGGTCTTTTACTTTCTCACGCACGCGGTGATCGACCTGGTCCAAGGACCCCAACCGCGAGCTGTCGCCTCCTGCAGCTACGCCCAAGACACCGTCACACGATCACAGTGGTTCACCGGAGGCACCAGCTACAACAACCACTTCGTCATGCGCTTCGAGGATGGCACCCAACACACCTTCACCATCGCCACCTCTGAGCAGGACATTTCCCAGCTGTCGGGCATCATTCATCCGCTCTACGAAGGATGCGTCCTCCACCCCGACCAGACGCCGCTGACCATCGACATGTACGTCCACAGTAAAACGCTGGTGGACGCGCGCCTCGACTAGTTGCCTAGTGGCGCAGGGCGGCCTGCGGCCGTGGCTTGCGACCGTGATCCTCGATCGACGAGGCCGTGAAACAGCGCGTGAAACGGCTCGGTTACGCCTGGGTGAGGATCCCCGAGATGAAGCGCGCGCTGTGGTCGAGGGCGGCCTCGGCCTCGGGAATGACGGGAACGCTCAGGACATACACGTGGAAACCGTCCGGCTCCACGCGCAGACGCACGTCCACTCCAGCGCGAGCCGCCTTGCGGGCGAAGTTGATCGCGTCGGGCCCCAGGATGTCAGTGTCACCCTGGAAAATACGCATCGGCGGCAGGCCCGACGGATCGCCAAACAGGGGGCTGACACGCCAGTCGGCCGGATCCAGGTCGCCAGCCCACGCGCGGCCCGCCCACGTCAGCCCGGGCACGCGCAGGATCTTGTCGCGGCCCTGCACATCCTCGATGCGCGGGTTCGTCATGGTGACGTCCACCCACGGTGCGTACAGGACGAGGCCGTCCACCTGACGCGCACCCGTGTCGCGTCGCTGCATGGCGAGGGAGAGCGCTAGGCCGCCACCCGCCGAGTCGCCAAAGAGGATGACGCGGCCGAACTCCGCCTGGGCCTCGTCGATGATGGGCTGGACGAAGTCGAACGCTTCCGCCGCAGTGTGGTTGGGGGCGAGCGGATAGTCCGGAATAATGACGGGCAGGCCCGTGCGGTCGATGAGGCCCTCGACAATCCCCCACTGGCCAGCGACCATCGGGTACACATACGCTCCACCATGCAGATAGATGAGTACACCGCCCGAGCGCAGGCCCCGCTTCGGGAACACGCGGGTTATGCCTTTGTCACACGTCGCTGTGAAACGCGCTCGCATCGACGCGGGCATCGGGTGGGGCTGAGGGGCGTGGGCCGCCATGTCGCGGGCGGCTTCTTCGGTGTGCAGCGCGGGAGGCGTGAGCCCCTCGCGGGCGTGAACGAGACGCATCTGGAGGGACATGGAGCCTCTTTCGCTCTTTCGGATCGACAAACGGTTTCTGTTCGCATCGGGACGCACCCGCGCGCCAGCACGTACCAGGATACGACGTGAGAGTGGTTCGTTTCTCACTGCGCGTGTTCATCGTGACTATCGGGAGGAAACACCAGTGGTGGTAGGTACCGGTGGCTGACGGCTGTAACTGCTCGCCGCCGGAATCTGGCGAGAACACATCGGACGAACCTACTACGCGGATAGGTTACGAGCATGCGGATAGGTTATGACGATGCGGATAGCTAATTCACCTATCCACATGTGAATAACCTATCCGTACACGGACAACCTATCCGCATGCATGCTCCGTATTGAGGGGCCTCGGTCATGATCAGCGACGGATGCTGTTGAGTCACCCCGCGAAGGAGCCTGTCAATTTTTCTGTGTATGGGGGTTAGAGGTAGGGGGTGATTCGGTCGG
>USPB01000210.1 GCA_900556405.1 uncultured Actinomyces sp. | reverse complement strand
GCGTGGGCTCTTCTGGGACGAAGGGGTCGCCGACCTGGCGACCCCTTCCCGTCCCGTTCGGGTTCTCACTCACCGTCGGATTCCTCGGGGAGGATGACGACGCGGCGGTGGGGCTCGGTGCCCTCGGACTCGGAGGTGAGGCCCTCGTCGGCGACCACGTCGTGGCACACCTTGCGCTCGAAGGGGTTCATGGCGTCAAGCTTGACGGCCTCGCCGGTGGCGCGCACGCGGGCGATGGCCTCGCGGGTGATGTCCTGGAGTTCTTCCTTGCGCTCGGCGCGGAAGCCGGCGATGTCGAGCATGAGGCGTGAGCGCTCGCCGGTCTCGGTCTGGACGGCCAGGCGGGTGAGCTCCTGGAGGGCGTCCAGGACCTCGCCGTCCTCGCCCACGAGGCGGTCGAGTGCATCGGGGTCGTCGGCGACGATTTCGACCGAGGCGCGGCCGTTTTCGACGTCGATTTCGATGTCGCCGTCGAGGTCGGCGATGTCGAGGAGTTCTTCCAGGTAGTCGGCGGCGAGCTCGCCTTCTTCTTCGAGGCGGGTCAGCTTGTCTGCGTTGTCGTCACTCATGACGTGTCCTCCGTAGTGGGGAATGGGGTCTTGCTGGTGTCCAGGTTACCGGCTGGCGGCCTAGAACCGTGAATCTGTGGTGCTCAGCGCTTGTTGCCGGAGCGGCGGCGGGCCTTGCGGCGCTCGATGCGGCGGCGCTCGATTTCCTCGGCGCTGAGCGAGCCGTGACCGGCCTGGGCCTCGGCGCTCTCGGAGGCGTCCTTCGACGAGGCCTTGGCGGCCTCGCGCTCGAGGGTGCGGCGGTCGCGGACCTGCTTCTGCAGTTCGGCGCGCTGAGCGGAGGCTTCCTGCTTGGCGATGCGCTTTTCGACGGCGAGGGCGAGGCCGCGCATCCACTGCTCGTCGGGAAGGGTCGTCCACTTCTGGGTGGCCAGGTTGCGGTAGACGGTAACGATCTCGCCGGTGGTCATGGAGGCGGGGAAGTCCGAGGCGACGTGCTGCTTCTTGGCCTTGGAGCGAACCTCGGCGAGGGTGCGTTCGTTGAGTTCGTCGACGCGCGGGTCGGTGGCGCTGTTGCCGAGGGCGGCGCGCTCACGGTCGTAGTTCTGGAAGTAGGGCTTGGCCCATTCCTGGTAGGCGGCCTCGCGCGAGGCGAGGAGGTCGACGTAGGCCGGGGAGCCGGGGGTAGGCATGACCTTGATGGTCCAGAAGGACTGGGCGAGGGCCCAGAAGGAGGCGGTCACGGTGTAGATGACGACGCCCATCTGGAAGAACGCGCCGGAGAAGATGAACATCAGCGGCATCACGTACATCATGGAGCGCTGCGACTGGGCCATCGGGTTGTCGCCCATGTCGGGCATGTTGCGCGAGAAGGACAGGCGCATGGAGGCGAACTGCAGGACGACCATGAGGACGATCGCGGCGATGAAGACCGCGACGATGGCGGGCTGGCCCCACGAGTCGCGCAGCGTGTGAGAGAGCGGGACGCCGAAGACGGTCGAGTTGACGATCTCGGTGGACACGGACTCGGTGAGCGGGCCGAGGTGGTCGGTCGAGTCGCCCCGGTAGGTGTAGGTGCCGGCGGAGATGGAGGAGACCGCGATGATGGCGCGGTACATGCCGAAGAGGACGGGCATCTGCACGAGCATGGGCAGGCAGGAGGCGAAGGGCGAGACCTTGTGCTTGCGCTGGAGGGCCTGGGTCTCTTCCATCATCTTCTGACGGCTGACCTGGTCCTTCTTGCCCTTGTACTTCTCCTGGATCTTGCGCATTTCGGGCTGGATGGCCTGCATGGCGCGCGAGGAGCGGATCTGCTTGAGGAACAGCGGGATGATGGCGATGCGCACCAGGATGGTGAGCAGCACGATGGACAGGACCCACGCCATGCCGGAGCCGGAGGACATTCCGAGCAGCACGAGGAGGTCGTGGATCCAGACCCACACGTAGGAGATCGCCCACGCGAAGGGGTGGAGGATTGCGTCGAACATAGTTTTCGCTTTCGCCGTGGCGCGGGTGCGCCGCTGTGTCGTTGTTCCTTATATTCCCGAGGCCGTGGCAGGCTACTCGGTCAAGTCGTGTTCCGGGTCCAGTCCCATGGGGGCGGGGCGTTCCCAGTTGTCGTGCCCAGCCCAATCCTCGGGTGGAATCCAGGGGTCGGGCTTCCAGCGTCCACGCTCTGGTACGTGGTCTACTCCGCCGTGGCTCCAGGGGTTGCATCGCAGGAGTCGCCACGAGGCGAGGATGATCCCTTTGATGGGCCCGTGGACACGGACCGCTTGGAGCGCGTAGGTGGAGCAGGTGGGGGCGTATCGGCACCGGGGGCCGAGGGCCGGGGAAATGTAGCGCTGGTAGGCGACGATGGGGGCGGACACGAGCGCACCGAGGGCACGGCCCGCGACGCTCATCGTGCGTCCCACTTGCGCCATGCTCGCGCCATGACGCGGTCGAGGTGCTCGCCGAGTTCCTTGGAGGGGACGCCGAGGGCCTTGTGTGAGGCCCTCACGACGACCCGTGCTCCGTCTGGAAGATCGGCGACTCGGTCCCGCATGAGGTGGCGCAGCTGTCGCTTGACGCGGTTGCGTCCGTTGGCGCGCTTGATTTCCCGCTTGGGTACGACGAAACCGACGAGGCGACTGTTGCGTTCCTCGTCGGCTCGGACGTGGACGACGACCAGCGGATCTCCTGCTCGCGTTCCTTGTCGGATCGCGGCGGTGAAATCCGCTGGGTCAACCATGCGGTGCGCGCGCGGCAGCACCGGTGTGTCTCAGGCGGACAGCTTGGCGCGGCCCTTGCGGCGGCGGGCAGCCAGAATGGCGCGGCCGGCGCGGGTCGACATGCGCAGACGGAAGCCGTGCGTCTTGGAACGACGACGGTTGTTGGGCTGGTAGGTCCGCTTGGTGGTCACGGCAATTCTCCTCGGCGGGGAGTGGTTTCCCACTCGTTTCGGTTGGGCTATCGACACGCGGTGCGCGATAGCGGGGACGCACGCCCGAAATGGGCGCAAACAAAGACCAAGACTAAGCGGATTGGGGGCACACGTCAATGCGACGACGTTACCCACCGCGTCACACACAGTATCCACAGCTGTGCAAATCGCTGTGGATTGGACTCGTCCACAGAACGTGGATGACGAAAGTTATCCACAGGCTGTGTGTATTTTTGCTTTCCGCACGCTGATGCGGACCCAAAGTTGTAACTACAGGCCTGTGATTCTGTGATAGTTCTCCACAGCTTCATCCCCAGTCTGTGCATAACATGTGCGCGGACTACACTGCATGCATGTACAAGCGTCACGCACATCACCGAAAAGTCGTGACCGAACTCACTTGTTTTTGTGACCGGAGGTTGCCGTGGAGTCGGATTCCCTCACACGCGCGTGGGCTGCGGCCCT
>USPB01000209.1 GCA_900556405.1 uncultured Actinomyces sp. | reverse complement strand
AGCTGGCGCGACACGTCGCGCAGCGGCACCCACGCGGCCTCCTCGGCCTCGTGATCCGGATCCCCATCCACGGTGATCGTGCCGGACTCGTACCCCATGAGGTAGTGGTGGACGACCTTGTGGACGCGGCGGTCGTTGCCGGAGAACCAGTAGTCGATCGACGCGAGGTGGCGGATGATGCGCCCGTGGATGCCGGTTTCCTCGGCGACCTCACGCAGCGCGGCCTGCTGGGGGGTCTCGGAACCCTCGAGGTGGCCCTTGGGCAGGCACCACTCGATGCGGCCCGCCCGATTGCGTCGCGCGATCAACGCCGCATAGGGAATTCCGTCACGCACGTCGACGACGATGCCGCCCGCGCTGGTTTCCGCGGAAATCGGCAGGTGAGAGCGGCCAGCGCGCACAGAAGCGGACCGACGCGGGGGTCTGGGCACCCCGCCTCGGCGGTCAACTGGACGTGCAGGCATGACTCCACTTTAGCCGGTACGCGGCCCCCGGTAGTCGGCCAGGGCCCTTTCCTGGCATGCTTAGGAGCGATGAGTACCCAGTCAGCTTCTCCGAATAACGGCCCCGTGACCGCGCAAAACGCCGGAACGACGGACATTCCTACCCTCATGGCGAACGCCACGAGGACCTTCGCTGCGCTCCCGCCCGCGATTATGGAACTCGGCACGATTTTTCACGAGGCCGGGGAGGAGCTCGCGCTCGTCGGCGGACCCGTGCGCGACGCGTTCCTGGGTGTGACGCCGCACGACTTCGACATGACGACGTCCGCGCGCCCTGAGCGCACCGAGGAACTCCTCGCCCAGTGGGGTAACGCGACCTGGGACATCGGCAAGGAGTTCGGCACGATCGGCGGTCGCCGTGGCGACCTGATCGTCGAGGTGACGACCTACCGCACCGACGAGTACGAGATCGGCTCGCGCAAGCCCGAGGTGACCTTCGGCGACACGCTCGAGGGCGACCTGACGCGCCGCGACTTCACGGTCAACGCGATGGCGATGCGCCTGCCGCAGATGGCACTCGTCGACCCGTGCGGCGGCCTCGCGGACCTCGCGGATGGTCACCTGCGCACCCCCGTGTCCGCCGAGCAGTCCTTCGACGACGATCCGCTGCGTATCATGCGCGCCGCGCGCTTTAGCGCCCAGCTGGGCCTCGACGTCGACCTGGACGTCATGAACGCGATGGAAACCATGGCCTCGCGCCTCGAGATCGTCTCAGCCGAGCGCATCCGCGCCGAGCTCGAGCGCCTCATCATCTCGCCCTACCCGCGTCGCGGCATCGAGCTGATGGTCCACACGGGCGTCGCCGACATCGTCCTGCCCGAGGTCGCCGCCCTCGTCTCCACGGTGGACGAGCACAAGCGCCACAAGGACGTCTACGAGCACACCCTCACCGTCGTCGAGCAGGCGATGGACCTGGAGACCGGCCCGGACGGCCCGGTTCCCGCCCCCGACTTCATCCTGCGTTTCGCGGCTCTCATGCACGACGTCGGTAAGCCGGCGACCCGTCGCTTCGAAAAGAACGGCACCGTGTCCTTCCACCACCACGAGATCGTGGGTGCCAAGATGACGCGCAAGCGCATGAAGGCCCTGCACTTCGACAAGGCCACGACCGAGGCCGTGACCACCCTGGTCGCGCTGCACCTGCGCTTCCACGGCTACGGCGAGGCCGCCTGGTCCGACTCCGCGGTGCGCCGCTACGTGGCCGACGCGGGCGACCTCCTCGAGCGCCTCCACCGCCTCACGCGCGCCGACTGCACGACCCGCAACCGCCGCAAGGCCAACTACCTGTCGGCCGCCTACGACGACCTCGAGGCGCGCATCGCCGCCCTGCGCGAGCAGGAGGAACTCGACGCGATCCGCCCCGACCTCGACGGCGACCAGATCATGGAGATCCTCGGGCTGCGCCCCTCGCGCGCCGTCAAGATCGCCCGAGACTACCTGCTCGAGCTGCGTATGGAGCGTGGGCCGCTCGGCGAGGAGGCGGCCCGTCAGGCGCTTCTCGACTGGTGGGCGTCGGACGACGTGCGCGCTCTCGCGCAGGAGTACCAGGCCCAGCAGGCCCACTGGGAGGCCAAGGTCGCGGAAAAGAAGGCCCGCAAGGCCGCCGCGAAGGCCGCCCGCGAAGCCGAGGAACGCTGAGGCCGGACGCTGAGACGGGAGCGGGGCGACAATCGTCACGCCCGCGCGCGGTGCACTGCCGGGGCCACCGCCGTACTCTGGGAATAATTCGACTATTTGTGAGGAGAGTTATCGCATGAGCACGTTCACCCCCGAGAAGGCATCGGCCGATATCGGCGTGTACGGCCTGGGAGTCATGGGCGCAAACCTCGCCCGTAACCTGGCCCGCAACGGCTACGCGACCGCCGTCTTCAACCGGACCCAGGCTCGCACCGAGAAGCTCATGGCCCGCCACGGCGACGAGGCGACCTTCGTCCCCGCGTCCACGCTCGAGGACTTCGTCGCCTCCCTGCGCACCCCGCGCGTCGCCATCATGATGGTCCAGGCCGGCCCCTCGACGGACGCCGTGATGGAGCAGCTCGCCGGTGTTATGGACGAGGGCGACATCATCGTCGACTGCGGTAACTCCCTGTTCACCGACACGATCCGCCGCGAGAAGTGGGCCGCCGAGCGCGGCCTGCACTTCGTGGGCGCGGGCGTCTCCGGCGGCGAGGAGGGCGCCCTGTGGGGTCCCTCCATCATGCCCGGCGGCACCCCGGCCTCGTACGACCGCCTCGGCCCCATGTTCGAGGCCATCGCCGCCACCTACGACGGCGTGCCCTGCTGCACCTACATTGGCGCGAACGGCGCCGGCCACTTCGTAAAGATGGTGCACAACGGCATCGAGTACGCGGACATGCAGGTCATCGCCGAGGCCTACACCCTCCTGCGCGAGGGCCTGGGCGCCACCCCCGCCGAGATCGCCGACATCTTCGCCGCGTGGAACGAGGGCGAGCTCAACTCCTACCTCATGGAGATCACCGTCGAGGTCCTGCGCCAGGTGGATGCCGAGACCGGCAAGCCCCTCGTCGACCTCATCGTGGACGTCGCCTCGCAGAAGGGCACCGGCAAGTGGACGGTGCAGACCGCCCTCGACCTGGCCGTCCCCGTCACCGCGATCGGCGAGGCGACCTTCGCGCGCGGCGCCTCCTCCGAGCCCGCCCAGCGCGCGGCCGGACAGGCGCTCGCGGGCAACGCCACCGCCCTCGTCATCGAGTCGGACGAGGCCCGGGCTGCCTTCATTGAGGACGTTCGCCAGGCGCTTTTTGCCTCCAAGATCGTCGCCTACTCGCAGGGCTTCGACGAGATCGAGGCCGGGGCTGCCGAGTACGGATGGGGCATCGACAAGGGCGCCCTGGCTCGCATCTGGCGCGCGGGCTGCATCATCCGCGCGGCCTTCCTCGACGACATCAC
>USPB01000208.1 GCA_900556405.1 uncultured Actinomyces sp. | reverse complement strand
TGCCGCCCAGGACGACGGCCGCGATGACCATCATTTCCATGCCGAGCAGGTTGGTCGGGTGCATCTGTCCCATGGAGCAGGTGCGGACCATGCCGGCCAGGGCGGCGATGACGCCGACGAGGACGTAGAGCCAGAACTTGGTGGCGCGCACCTTGAAGCCGACGCGGGCGGCCGCGGACTCGTCGCCGCCGAGGGCGAAGAGGGAGCGTCCAAACATCGTGTATCGGGTGACAAAGAATGCCACCGCGACGACCGCGACGAGGATCAGGAAGGACACGGGCATGGAGGACTGCAGGCCGGAGCTTTCGTTGCGGGCGACGAAGAGGGACGCGGATCCGAAGGAGCGCATGGACTCGGGGATCGTGTTGATCTGCACGGATTTGAGCGCGCCCTGCATGACGCCGTTGAAGACGTTGGCGGTGCCCAGGGTGATGATCAGCGTCGGAACGGTCAGCCTCGACGTGAAGATGCCGTTAAATGCGCCGAGGATCGCGCCGAGGGCGGCGGCGATCAGGAAGGGCACGATGACGGGCCCGTTCCACCCGTTGTCGACGAGGACTTTCGTGGTCACGTAGACCGCGAGGGAGGCCAGCGCCGGGAAGGACACGTCGATGCCACCGGAGACGAGGACGAGGTGCGCGGCGACGGCGAAGAGGCCGGGGACCACCATCGCGCCGGCCAGGTCGACGAGATTGTTGGCCGTGAAGAACTGACCGGATCGCGCCTGGATAACGAGGGTGAGCGCCGCGATGACCAGGAACACCCAGAATTCGTTGGCGCGCAGGACTTTCGTGATGAGTCGGGGCATTAGTTCTCTCCCCCTTCGGTCGACGAGGCCGGGGCCTGGTCTTCGGACAGGAGCCGGGTCAGTTCGGCCTCGGTGAGGGTGTCGGGGTTGATCGGGTCGCTCAGGTGCCCGGCTCGCATGATGGCGATGGTCGAGCAGTTGGTGAGCACTTCGGCGATGTCGTCGGAGATGATGATGACGGCCATGCCTTGCGCGGCGAGTTCGCGCAGGATCGAGTGGATCGTGAATTTGGAGCCGATGTCGACGCCGACGGTGGGCCCATTGAGGATGAGGACGGAGGGCTTGGTGGCGAGCCACTTGGCCAGGACGACCTTTTGCTGGTTGCCGCCCGACAGGGTGTTGACGGCGTTGGCGGGGTCGGGGGTGACGACGTCGAGGCGCTTCACCCACTTCTTCTCTTCGTCGCGAACGGCTTTCTTGTCGATGAATCCGAGGGCCTTGGTGAAGGATTCCATCTCGGAGATCGTGATGTTTTCGCCGATTGAGCGCGAGAGGAAGAGGCCTTCGGTGAGTCGGTCTTCGGGGACGTAGGCGATGCCGGCGGCGATCGCGTCGCGCACGCCTCGCAGGGTGACGTCTTGGCCTTTGACGCGGATACGCCCCGAGTCGAGGGGGAGCATTCCGAAGAGGGACATGGCGAGTTCGGTGCGTCCGGAGCCGAGGAGGCCGGTGATGCCGAGGATTTCGCCGGGCCGCACGCTCAGGGATGCGTCGGCGAAGGCGCCGCTCACGGTTGCGCCCTCAACCTCGAGGATCGGGGACTCGGTGATGTCGCCGGGCTGGTAGCGCTCCTCGTCGAAGTCTCGCCCGGTCATGTGGCGGGCGAAGCTGGCGCGGTCGAGCTCTTCCTTCGGGCAGGTAATGACCTTGTGTCCGCTACGCAGGATGGTGAAGCGTTGCGCGATTTCGAAGACTTCTTCGAGCTTGTGGGACACGAAGAGGATCGCGATGCCGCGCGATTGCAGGTCGGCGACGATGTCGAAGAGGGCGCGCACTTCCTTCTTGGTGAGGGCTGTCGTGGGCTCGTCCATAATGATGAGTTTCGCGTCGCCCATGAGTGCGCGACTGATGGCGACGAGCTGTTTGTCGGCGACGGAGAGGTTGCCGACAAGTTCGTCGAGGTCGACCTGGAAACCGATTTTGGCGACGGCTTCGCGGGCGACTTCGCGCATGCGCGAGCGGTTGACGAGACGGCGTCCGGCGGCGACTTCGCTGCCGAGCGCGATGTTCTCCATGACGGAGAGGTTGGGGAAGATGGAGAAGTCCTGGTAGATGACGCGTACGCCCGCGTCGATGGCGTCGGCGGGTGTCAGTCGCGTGAAGTCGCGGCCCCCGATGGAGACCGTGCCCTGTTCGGGGGTGTGGACTCCGGAGATGACTTTGATGAGGGTGGATTTGCCCGACCCGTTTTCTCCGGCGAGGCAGTGGATTTCTCCGGGTGCGATGTCGAGGTCGATGTCGACCAGGGCTCGCACGCCTGCGAAGGATTTGCTGACGTTTCGTACCGCCAGCACTGGGGTGTCCATGTGGTGTCCTTTCCGACGCGTGGTGCCGACCCGTGGCCTCCCCTCGCGCGCGCGGTGTGGCGCTGGTGGGGGTGCGGAGCGCGAGCGTCAGTGCACGCGCTGGGGTGGCCCGGCCACGGCCTCGTTCATTGGGACGAGGCCGGGGCACCCGGGCGGTCGTGTGCGGTGAAGCGGTTAGAAGCCGAGGGAGTCGACGTTGTCCTTGGTGATCTGGATCCAGCCGTTGCCTTCGAGGACCTTGGTGGAGCCCTGCGAGAAGTGCATGGATTCGTATCCCTTGACGCCGAGGTTGACGCCGTCTTCAATCTTTTCACCGTTGAGGATCTTGGTGGCCAGGGATGCCATGGCGTAGCCGGCGTCAGCGGGGTCCCAGAGGGTCAGGGTGGAGACGGAGCCGTCCTTGAGGATCTGGGCGTTGGCGGCCGGCATGCCCGTGCCTGCGGTGAAGACCTTGCCCTTCAGGCCAAGTTCTTCGATGGCGCGGGCGGTGCCGGGCGCGTCGAAGGAGGAGGTGCCGAGGATGCCCTTGACTTCGGGGTACTTCTTGAGGACTTCCTTGGCGGTCTGGTAGGCGGTTTCACCGTTGTCCTGGGATTCGACGCGGGGCTCGGCTTCGAGCAGCGTCATCTTGGGGTACTTCTCCTTCTGGTGGGCGACGGCGCCGTCTGCCCATTCGTTGTGGGAGGCGTTGGTGACGTGGCCGACCATGGTGGTGTAGACGCCTTCTTCACCCATGGCTTGGGCGAGGTTGTCCATGATGAACGCACCGTATTCGCTGTTGTTGAAGGCTTCGATGTCGTACATCGTGTTCTGCTGGGAGGCGCCTTCGTGGGTGACGACGACGATGCCGGCGTCCATGGCCTGCTTGAGGACGGGTTCGATGGCGCCGGGGTCGACGGGGACGACGCAGATGGCGTCGACGCCTTGGGCGATGAGGTCTTGGATGACCTGGGCCTGCATGGTGGCGTCGGTTTCAGCGGGGCCCTTCTGGAAGGCGTTCATGCCGGTGTCTTCGGCGTACTTTTTGACGCCGGTTTCCATGCGGACGAACCAGGGGTTGGTGGCGTCCTTGGGGACGACGGCGATCGTGTAGTTGCCGT
>USPB01000207.1 GCA_900556405.1 uncultured Actinomyces sp. | reverse complement strand
AGCGTTCCGGCGAGGACTCGTCCGGATGCGGATCCAAGGTCAACAGCAAGTACGGTGGTCATTGAAGGTCTCCTCCAGATACGCCCTGGGTCGGCGTGTCCCGTCGTTGGGTTCTCGTGCAGCTTTCCTCATCGGCGAGGCCGGGGCTGCGTCCCGGGAAAAGAGCCCCGAGGGGGTGGCCCGGTCGGGCCCGGGGAGAGAGGACACCCGAGCCCGACCGGGAGTTGCATCAGCGGTACATCGGACCGAAGGTGTCGCAGGCGCGGAAGTCCGCGGCCTCGAGGGACTCGGTGCCGAACAGCGACCACGCCTTGGGACGGAAGATCCGCTCCTCGGGGACGTTGTGCATGTTGACCGGGATGCGCAGCATCGAGGCCAGCGTGATGAGCTGACCGCCGATGTGGCCATAGGAGATCGCGCCGTGGTTGGCGCCCCAGTTGTTCATCACGTCGTAGACGCTCTTGAACGCGCCCTCACCCGTCAGGTTCGGGACAAACCAGGTGGTGGGCCACTCGATGTTGGTGCGCTCTTCGATGGTGTAGGCGACCTCATCGGGGAGCTCGACCGTGTAGCCCTCGGCGATCTGCAGGACCGGTCCGAGGCCGCGCACCAGGTTGATGCGGCACATCGTCACGGGCATCTCGCCGGAGGTGCGGAAGTGGGTCGAGAAGCCGCCGCCACGGAAGTAGCCGGTCGAGGCCGGGTGGAAGGTCGTGGCCTCGAGCGTGGCGTCGCGGTCCTCCTCGGTCAGCTCGTACCAGGGCTTGATAACGTTCTTGCCGTCGCGCACAGCCTTGCCGGCGCCATCCAGCGTGGTCGAGCCGGAGTTACGCAGGTCGAGCAGACCGGCGGCAGCGCGGCCCTCGGGCTTCCAACCGGTGGCCTTCTCGATGGACTCGGGGCTCCAGTAGGTGCGCACGTCGGAGAAGATCTGCGGCGTGTTGGTCAGCAGGTAGCCGAACAGCATCGAGGCGCCGTTGAGCGAGTCGTTCTCGGTGGCCACGACGGAAGGCTGGCGAATGCCCGTCCAGTCGAAGTTCGTGTTGAGGATGGTCTCCAGAACGTCGCCGTTCGGGAAGTGGTCCGTCCACTGGCGCTGGCCCTGGAAGCCTGCCGCAATGGCGCCGTGGCCGCCGGCCTCTTCCTCAAAGCCCAGCTCGGCCAGGCGCGGGTTACCGTGCATGAGGTCGCGGGCGATGAGCGTCATCTTGGTGACGAACTTCCACCAGTCCTCGTGCTTCTCCGGGTACTGCCACTCCGGCGGGTTCCAATCCTTGCCCTGCTTGAAGTTCTCGCGGATCCACTGGTACGCCTTCTCGTACTCCTCGGGATCGTAGATGCCCTCATCGATGCGGCGGGTGAACTCGGACATGTCGATGTACTCGTTGCGCATGCCGAGGTAGGAGCCGAAGAAGTCGGGGTTGACGACAGAGCCGGCAATACCCATGGAGACGGAGCCCATGGACAGGTAGGCCTCGCCCTTCATCTGAGCGACGGCCAGACCGGCGGTCGCGTAGTCGAGGAGTCGGGTGCGCACGTCCTCGGGGATGGAGGTGTCGTCAGCGTCCTGCACGTGCTCGCCGTAGATGCCGAAGGCGGGAATACCGATCTGAGCGTGGCCTGCCAGGGCGGCGGCAAGGTACACGGCGCCGGGGCGCTCAGTACCGTTGAAGCCCCAGATGGCGTGCGGCATTGCGGGATCCATGTCGGTGGTCTCCGTGCCGTAGCACCAGCAGGGGGTGACCGTCACAGTCAGGCCGACATTGTTCTCGCGGAACTTGGCGGCGCAGGCCTGGGCCTCATGGACGCGGCCGATCGTGGTGTCAGCGATGACGACCTCGACGGGGGCGCCGTCCGGGTAACGCAGGTTGGAAGAAAAAAGCTCGGCGACGGACTTCGCCATGTTCATGGTCTGCTCTTCGAGCGACTCACGAACGCCCTTACGGCGGCCGTCAATAGTGGGGCGGATTCCGATGCGGGGGTGGTTTGTCATTATTCCTTCATCCCTCATGATGACGTCGATGTCGGAGCGCGGGGGCGCTCGCCCCCTCGGATCCTTCGGATAAAAAGTGCCGGGCCCGCGGGCCCCACCCCACCCTCGTGGAGCGGGACCCGCGGCGGGCCACCGGTTCAGTGTGTGACGTCCCCGGCCCCGGCCTCGTGCCCGATGGAGCTATCGGCTCACTCGTACAGGTTCGCCTTGATGTCGGGGTCGTCGATGTTGGTCTTGTCGTACCACGCGAAGCCCGAGTCGATGACCTTGGGCAGCTCACCCTTGTTGATGGCGACGACGGCAGCCTTGACCGTGTAGTAGCCGATCTTGACGGGCGACTGGGTCACGGCGCCAGCCTCGGTGCCAGCCTTGATGGCGTCAATCTGGGTCTTACCGGAGTCGAAGCCAACAACCGTGACCTCCTTGCCGGTCTCCTGCGAGCCCTGGACGATACCGGAGGCGGCGGCCTCGTTGGAGCCGTACATGCCGACGATGTCGTCGTTGGCCTGGATGATGGCCTTGGAGGTGTCGGCAGCCTTGGTGACCTCACCGGCGATCTGCTCGTCGAGGAGCTTCAGGTCCGCGGGAGCGTTGGCCTTGAAGTACTCCTTGAAGCCCTCGCAGCGCTGCTTGCCCGTGGTGGAGGTCGAGTCGTGGCAGACCATGCCGACCGAGCCCTTCTTGCCCTTGAGCAGCTCGATCATGTGCTTGGCGGCCTCGGCGGCGGCGGCCTTGTTGTCCGTCTGGACGGTGGTCACGGGGATGTCAGAGTCAACGCCGGAGTCGAAGGCGACAACCGGGATGCCCTGCTTGTTGATCTCGTCGAGCAGGTCGGCGGCAGCCTTGGAGTCGAGGGCGGCGAAGCCGATGGCGGCCGGGCCGGAGTCCAGAGCGGACTTCAGCTGGTCGGTCTGCTCAGTCACCTTGGTCTCATCCTGCGGGCCGACGAACTTGACCTGGTAGCCCAGCTCCTCACCAGCCTGCTCGGCGCCTTCCTTCACGGCCTGCCAGAAGCGGTGCTGGAAGCCCTTGGAGACGAGGTAGATGGTCTTGGTGCCGTCGCCCTTGACCGCAGCCTTCTCCCAATCCTGAGCGTTGGCAGAGGTGTCGACCTTGGTCGCACCCGAGGAGTCACCGGTCTTGGTGTCAGTCGCGGGAGCGGAGGAGTCCGACGAGGTCGTGCAGGCAGCCAGGCCCAGGGCCATGGAGCCGACAGCGGCGGCGGCGAAGATACGTCCGATGGGGCGCATTGGTATTCCTTTCGTGGGGTGGCGGGGTCATTCCCGCCCTTGGGTGTGTGGACCGACGTCGGTCCACGATGGGTGAATTGAATGGGTAAGAATCAGGCGGCGTTCTCGCGAACGCGGCGGATGTTGTCGATGACAACGGCGAGCAGCAGGACGATACCGGTGACGACGAACTGCCATTCGGCGGCGATACCCATCATCGTCAGGCCCTTCTTCAGGGTCTCCATGA
>USPB01000206.1 GCA_900556405.1 uncultured Actinomyces sp. | reverse complement strand
CGAAGTCCTCCAGGGAGACGCGCTTGCGGCGCTTAGCCAGCAGGGCCTGACGCTCAGCAGCCTCACGCTTGTCAGCGATCTGGCGGGCCGTGCGGTCATCGGGCGCAACCAGGAAGGAATCACCGGCGCGCGGGACGGACGTCAGACCGAGGACCGCGACGGGGGTCGACGGGCCAGCCTCGGAGACGTCGTGACCGGCGTCGTCGAACATCGCACGCACGCGGCCGTAGGACGAGCCGACCACGAGGGAGTCGCCCACGTGGAGCGTGCCACGCTGAACCAGCATGGTCGCGACGGCGCCGCGGCCCTTGTCCAGGTTCGCTTCGATGGCGACACCGCGCGCGTCGGTCTGAGGGTTGGCCTCAAGAGTCAGCGCCGCGTCGGCGGTCAGCAGCACGGCCTCGAGCAGCTCACGGATGCCCGTGCGCTGCTTCGCGGAGATGTTGACGAACATGACGTCGCCGCCATACTCTTCCGCGACCAGGCCGTACTCGGTGAGCTGAGAGCGGATCTTCTCCGGGTTCGCGGCTTCCTTATCGACCTTGTTGACTGCGACGACGATCGGAACACCGGCCGCCTGCGCGTGGTTAATTGCCTCAACCGTCTGGGGCATGACGCCGTCATCGGCAGCGACCACGAGGATCGCAATATCGGTGACCTGGGCACCACGGGCACGCATAGCCGTGAAGGCCTCGTGACCGGGGGTATCGATAAAGGTGATCGGGCGGGCGGTGCCGTCCTCAGCCTTGACGGTGACCTGGTAGGCGCCGATGTGCTGGGTGATGCCACCGTGCTCGGTGTCGACGACGTCCGTGTGGCGGATCGCGTCGAGCAGCTTGGTCTTACCGTGGTCGACGTGACCCATGACGGTGACGACCGGCGGACGGGGCTGCATGTTGTCGGCGTCGTCGAGCTCTTCGGCCTCGAGGTCAATGTCGAAGGACTCGAGCAGCTCGCGGTCCTCGTCCTCGGGGGAGACGACCTTGACATCGTAGCCGAGCTCCGCGCCCAGGGCCTCGAAGGTGTCCTGGTCGAGGGACTGCGTGGCGGTCGCCATCTCGCCCAGGGCGAAGAGGACCGTCACGAGCGCTGCGGGATTGACATCAATCTTCTCAGCGAGATCGGCCAGGGATGCGCCCTGACGGATGCGGATCTGCGCGCCGTTACCGCGCGGGATCGAGACACCGCCAATGACGGGTGCGTTCTGCTGCTCGTACTCTTGACGCTTCGCGCGCTTCGACTTGCGTCCGCGCTGCGAGCGGCCGCCTCCGCGGCCGAATGCGCCCGGCGTGGACCCACGACCGCCGCGACCACCGCCGCGGGGACCACCGAAGCCGCCGCCGTTGTTCTGAGGACCGCCGGCGCCTGCACCTGCGCCACCGGGACGGCCATTGCCGCGACCGCGACCGCCGCCGCGACCGCCGCGCTCTCCGCCACCGTTACCGGAAGCAGCATTACGAGCGAAGTTTGCCTGGCCGGGCATCATGCCCGGGTTCGGGCGGTTACCACCGGGGCGCGGAGCACCGGGACGGGGACCGCCGTTACCGGAGGCACCCGAACGCGCAGCGCCGGGACGCGGGCCACCGTTGCCGGAGGCTCCCGGACGCGGGCCACCGGGGCGAGGACCACCGGAGCCGCCCGGACGGGGCATGCCCTGGGACGAGGCGTACGGGTTGTTGCCCGGGCGCGGGCCACCGGGGCGCGGGCCACCGGGGCGAGCCGGACGAGGGGCGTCGTTACGACGCGGGGCGGGCTTGGGAGCGCTAGCGTCCGCAGGCTTGCGGCCCGCTGGCTTGGGGGCCCCTTCGGGCTTCTTGCCGCGAGGCTTGGGGGCGCTCTTGGGGGCCGCAGCGGGCTTCGGCGCGCCAGGCTTGGGGGCGCCAGCCTTGGCTGCGGCGGCCTTGGCTGCGGCGGCCTTGGGTGCCGCGTCGGCGGGGGTAGCAGCCTTCTTCGCAGCGGGCTTGGCCGCGCTGGGCTTGGGGGCCTTAGCGGCGGGCTTTGCATCCGCCTTCTTGGTCTTGGGGGTCGCCGCGAACTTCTCGCGCATCTGCCGCACGACGGGCGGTTCGAGCGAGGACGAGGACGACTTGACGAATTCACCTGCTTCCTTCAGGTGACCCATCAGTTCTTTGCTGGTGATTCCGAGCTCTTTGGCGAGCTCGTGGACACGCAACTTTGCCACATTTCTCCATTCCGGAAGCGTCTCCGGTCCGGAGACGCCTTACTGATATTGCTGGCAGCTCATCGCTGGGTACTCATCGGGTGCCCATCAGCTTCCAACCCGCTTCCATTTTCTCGGCGTTGATGGCGCGTGGCCATCACTGGTGGTTGATCAACTCCTCCACGTCGTCCCACACGCCCTCCGGAACGTTTCCCGTTCGGAACGAGCGTGCGAGGCCGCGTCTGACTCGGGCTTTCTGGATGCACCCCGCATCGGGGTGAATCCAGGCACCTCGGCCTGGAAGAGTCGCCGCCGGATCGAGGTGAATCGATCCGTCTGGCGAGCGCACGATCCGCACGAGTGCGGTTCGGTGCGCGTGTGCACCGCATCCAATGCAGGTGCGCTGGGGCCCGGAGGTGGGCACTGGCGGCACAGAATACGACACAATCCCCTAGCTTAGTCCAGCTAGGGGATTGCTCGTCTGAGAAACTATGAGCGACTTGTCACGTCATCGGGGGTGGAGACACGCGACACGATCGCGTCGTCGCCGGTTTCCGTGTCGGCGTGGATATCGATGTGGTAGTTCGTCAGGCGCGCGGCGAGGCGAGCGTTCTGACCTTCCTTGCCGATCGCGAGGGAGAGCTGGAAGTCCGGGACGATGGCCGTCGCGGTGCGGTTATCCACGGAGTGGACGACGACGCGGGTGACGCGGGCGGGCGACAGCGAGTTTGCGACGAAACGCGCCGGATCGTCGGAGTAGTCGACGATGTCGATCTTCTCTCCGCCGAGTTCGGCCATGACGGAACGCACGCGCGCACCCATCGGACCGATGCATGCGCCCTTGGCGTTGATGCCCTCGCGGGTGGCGGCCACGGCGATCTTCGTGCGGTGTCCGGCCTCGCGGGCAATCGCCTTGATCTTGACGAGGCCCTGCTGGATCTCGGGAACCTCGCGCTGGAAGAGACCGGCAACGAGGTTGGGGTGGGTACGCGACAGGGTGATGCGCGGACCGCGCTCGGTGCGCTCAACGCCCACGACGTAGGCGCGGATGCGGTCACCGTGGCGGTAGGACTCGCCGGGGACCTTTTCGCCGTCGGGCAGGACGGCCTCGAAGTCATCGGAGACCTGGACCATTGTGGGGCGTCCGGGGCGCGGGGCCTGGACGGTGCCCGTGATGACCTGCCCTTCGCGTCCCGCGAAGTCGCCGAACACGCGCTGGTCGTCGGCGTCGCGCAGGCGCTGCATGATGACGGATCGCGCGGTCGACTGGGCGATGCGGCCGAAGTTCTTCGGGGTGTCGTCGAACTCACCGATGGGGTTGCCGTCTTCGTCCTCGTCCATGGCCATGACGGTGACGCGTCCGGTCTTCTTGTCGATTTCGA
>USPB01000205.1 GCA_900556405.1 uncultured Actinomyces sp. | reverse complement strand
TGGGCGAGCTGGCTCGCAATCGTCTCGTTTGTCATGCGTTCATTCTACGATTGGGGGCGTGAAACAGATAGAGCCTTTTGGACCTTTTGCGCTGGCCTCAAACGTCACTCCCGTTGCTGTTCCTTCTCCGGCTGGTGAGCTGAGTGGCCTGCTGACCGGCCCGAGTGCCCCCGCCCTCGTCGACGGCACACCTGCCATCTCAGCGGCCTCCTCACCGGACGCGGCGGGAGAGAACCGCGCGCTCCTCGTCCCCGGCTACACGGGCTCCAAGGAGGACTACGCGCCCGTCCTGCCCTTCCTGGGCGACGCCGGCTGGGATGTCCTCGCCTACTCGCAACGAGGCCAGGGTGGGTCCGCCGCACCCGCCGGCCTGGGCGCGTACGGGATGAGCGACTTTGTCAATGACCTCATCGCCGTCGCCGAGGCCTGGGCCGGGACCTCGGGCCGCGTGCACCTCGTGGGCCACTCCTTCGGCGGCATTGTCGCGCGCGCGGCCGTCATCGCGCGGCCCGACCTCTTCGCCTCAGTGACCCTCTTCTGCTCGGGGCGCGCCGTCTACGACTGGATGAACACTCTGCCGATCCTCGACCCCCTGCCCACGGGTCCGGGCGCGCGCGAGCACGTGCTGCGCACCTACTTCCCCGACATGAACTTCGACGAGCCGGGCGTCGGATGGGCGGAATTCCAACGCGTTCGCGCACTGGACACGGCCTCGGAGAACCTGGTGGGCATCGCCCGCATCCTCTCCCACCTGCGTCCTGACACTCCCGCGCTCGCGGCCACGGGCGTGCCCGTGCACGTGCTGTACGGGGATCAGGACGAGATCTGGCCGCCCGCCTGGTACGCCGAGGAGGCCTCGGACCTGGGCGCGCGCGAGAACGTCATCCGCGGCGGCGCGCACAGTGCGCAGCTGCAGTTCCCGCAGCAGTGGGCGGAGTTTGCCACCTCGTTCTGGGCGGATGTGGAGTCGGGGGCGCTGGTCTGGTCCATGTGACACGGGATGGTGTGACATCGTCCCAAAACGGGCCTTGTGATGCGTATCCATGAGTATGGATGCTTAGTATGGTGGTTATGAACAAGCGTTCCATCCTCACAGCAGTGCTGGCGCTCGGCCTGGGCATCTCCGCCCTGACCGGCTGCGCCACCGATTCCGATTCCGCTCACTCCTACGTGACCCCGAAGGATGTCAAGACGGTCGAGCGTCCCATCGCTCAGATCGACGACAGCGGCATCAAGGTCCCCGAGAAGCGCGATCTGAAGATCAAGCTGGCCGACTCCGACAAGGCCGCCAAGTGGAAGATCGAGGTCTCTGACCCCACGGCCCTCGAGGTCGGCAAGTCCGAGAAGAACGTCGTCACCCTGCACCCGCTGCGTGCGCTGGGCGAGGACGACGCCCCGGTCACCGTGAGCCTGACCGATCCGGACGGCATCACGACCGACTTCAAGGTGACCATCACCGAGGGCGCCAACTGATTCCATACTGACAACGCTTTGGGCCCAGGATCTGCGGATCCTGGGCCCTGTGCGTTGCCTCGTGCGGGAGAACGAAAGCCGGGCGCCAGCGTTGCCGACGCCCGGCCCGGCGCTCAGTGTAGGATGCGCGCCAGGAAGTCCCTGGTGGCCTGCTCGCGCGGGTTGTCGATGACCTGCTCGGGCGGGCCCTGCTCGACGATCTGGCCGTTTCGCAGGAACACGACGCGGTCGGCTGCCTGGCGGGCGAAGCTGATCTCGTGCGTCGCCATGAGGATGGTCGAGCCCTGTGCCTTGATCTCGCGCACGAGGTCGAGGACCTCGCCGACGAGCACCGGGTCCAGCGCCGCCGTGATCTCGTCCAGCAGGAGCAGCTCCGGGTGCGTGGCAAGCGCGCGTGCGATGGCGACGCGCTGCTGCTGGCCACCCGACAGGCGATCCGGGTACTCCTTCGCCTTGTCCTTCAAGCCGATGCGATCCAACAGCTCCAGGCCGCGCTCGCGTGCGCGATCCTTGTCCCAGCCGTGCACCTTGCGGGCCGCGAGCGTCACGTTGTCCAGCACCGACATGTGCGGGAACAGGTTGTAGTGCTGGAATACGACGCCGATGCGCGCGCGGATATGATCCGCGTTCGCGCGGGGGTCCGTGATGTCCTCGCCGGCCAGGAAGATCTGGCCGTCGTCGACCCGCTCCAGCAGGTTCGCGCAGCGCAGCAGCGTCGACTTGCCCGAGCCCGATGCGCCGAGGAGGACCACGACCTCGTGCGCCGCGACGTCCAGGTCCAGGCCGCGCAGGACGACGTTGTCACCGAAGCGCTTGACGACGCCGACAGCGCGCAGGACCGGGGTGGTGTTCTCCGAAGCGGGGGAGGCCTCGTAATTCGTGGAGACCGACATCAGACGGTGCCTCCCATCTGCTCGCGCTTACGCAGTCGGGCCGTGTACCAGTCCGACAGGCGAATGAAGGGGAACGACAAGATGATGAACAGCAGGCCGGCGACGACGTAGGACGTCATGTTGTAGGTCTTAGCCTGGACCATCTGTGCCGAACGGATCGCGTCGACCGCGCCCAGGACCGAGATCAGGCCGACGTCCTTCTGCATGGAAATGAAGTCGTTCATCAGGGCGGGGGTCACCTTGCGGATCGCCTGCGGAACGATGATCATGCGCAGCGTCTGCCCGTGAGACAGGCCCAGCGAGCGCGCTGCGTAACGCTGGGAGGGGTGCACGGAGTCCAGGCCTGCGCGCAGCACCTCGGCGACGTACGAGGAGTACGTGAGGATCAGCGCGACCGTGCCCAGGAACGCGGTCGGGATGCGCGTCGTCGGGTTGAGCGCCGGGATACCGAAGCCGATCAGGTAGAGGACGACCAGGAAGGGGACGCCTCGGAAAATATCCGTGTACGCAGCCGCCAGGAAGCGGATCGGGAAGAACACGGGACCGGCCAGCGTGCGCGCGGCCGCCAGTAGAGTCGCAAAGACGGCGACGCCCAGCACCGCGATCAGCAGGATCCGGATGTTCAGCCACAGGCCGGAGAGGACCTGGGGGAAGGCCTCGACGAAGTATTTGCCGTTGAAGAAGGTGTTGCGGGTGGCCTCCCACCCGTCGGAGTTGACGACCACGGCGATGAGGATTCCCGCGACCACGACCGTGGAGGCCAGGGAGATGAGAATCGACCGAACCGTCTGCTTGCGCCGATAAGCGCGGCGGCCACGCTCCACCGCCGAAACGGGGGGCGTGGCCAGCGCGTCATTCGAGTAGTCACTCATGAATGAGGCCTCACTTGAGGGTGGGCACGTTCTGCGCCTCGTTCAGCCACTTCTCCTGCAGCTCAGCAAGCTTGCCGGACGAGGCCAGGCGATCGACCGCAGCGGAGACCGTGGGGGTCAGCTTGGAGCCCTTGGGCAGGACGATGCCGTACTCCTCGCCGCCCGTCGTGTCGTCGAACTGGCCGATGATGACGCCGTCATCGATCTGCGCGGAGACCATGTAGAACGCGGTCGGCAGGTCGACGACGATCGCGTCCACGCGGCCCGTCTGCAGGGCCAGGACCGTGTCGTCGGAGGAGTTGAACA
>USPB01000204.1 GCA_900556405.1 uncultured Actinomyces sp. | reverse complement strand
GGGTCGCCACCTGGATCGAAGACTTCTACAACCGCCGCCGCATCCACACCAGCCTCGGCGGCAAAACCCCCATCGAATACGAACTACACCAAACGGCCTGGACGACAGTCGCATAAACAAACCGTCAACAACTTGCACACAACCCCAATTCAAACCCCAAACTACATGCCCAATTATGAAGAGCCAGTTTGCGATAAGTGGGGCCGGAAGCCTTCGCTTCCAGCCCCACAATGTGCATGTCATGCTGTTTGCCAGCACGCCTTCATGCTGTGCCCGACCGCGCGCCTGACGGAAACGTCAGAGTGTGACGCTTGTCAGTCCTCCTGCGCGCGCTCCTCGACGACGTCCTTGCCCGCGACGAGCTTGCCGGACGCGCCAGCGCCCAGCTGCTCCATCGCCAGGCGACCCACCATCTGCTGATTCGTCGTCGTGCGCTGCGAACGGGCACCGGACAGGAAGCTGAAGAACCAGTTCACCAGGGTGCCCACCTGCGACTTGAAGCCGACGATGTAGAGCAGGTGCAGGAAGCACCAGGCAACCCACGCGACGAAACCTGTGAGCTTCGTGTTCCCCATCTTCACGACAGCCTGGAAGCGCGCAATCGTCGCCATGGAACCCTTGTCGTGGTAGGAGAATTCCGTGGCCTTCGGCGTGCGACCAGTCAGGCGCGCGGCGATCGTGTCGGCCGCGAAGCGCGCAGACTGGATCGCGCCCTGTGCGACGCCGGGGACGCCCGGGAAGGCCATCATGTCGCCGAGCACGAAGATCTCGGGGTGCCCGGGCAGAGTCAGGTCCTTGTTGACGGTGACGCGTCCTGCACGGTCCACCTCGGCACCCGTGGCCTCGCCCAGCGCGCGGCCCAGCGGGCTCGCGGACACGCCCGCAGCCCACACCTTGCACACGGACTCGATCCGCTCCTCTTCGCCGGACTTGTACTTCAGCGTCACGCCCTCGGCGTCCACGTCCGTCACGAAGGCGTTCATCTTCATCTCAACGCCGAGCTTGGCCAGGGCTTCCTCTGTCTTCGCGCCGAGCTCCTCGCCGAACGGGGGGAGCGGGTGCTCCGCGCCGTCCACCAGGATGACGCGCGCCTTGGTCGGATCGATGTTGCGGAACTCGCCTTTGAGGGTGTGAGAGGCGAGCTCGCGGATCTGGCCCGCCATCTCGACGCCGGTCGGGCCCGCGCCCACGACGACGAACGTCAGGAGCTTGTCCACCGAGGCCGGGTCGGTCTCAATCTCGGCCAGCTCAAACGCGCCAAAAATGCGCGCGCGCAGCTCGAGGGCGTCGTCGATGGTCTTCATGCCGGGGGCAAAGACCGCGAAGTGGTCGTTGCCAAAGTAGGACTGGCCCGCACCTGCCGCGACGATCAGCGTGTCGTATTCGGTCTGCTCGTACTTGTTGTGGTTGCGCCACTTGACGATGCGCGCCTCGACGTCGATCTTTTCGACGAGGGCCTGCAGGACGGTGACGTTCTTCTGGCCGCGCAGAATTTCGCGCGTGGTGGGGGCGATGTCGCCCTCGGAGAGGATGCCCGTGGCCACCTGGTACAGCAGCGGCTGGAAGAGGTGGTGCGAGGTGCGGGCCAAGATGGTGATGTCGGCGTCGGCGTTCTTGAGTCGACGAGCGGCGCTCAGGCCTGCGAAACCGGAACCGATGATGACAATGCGGTGGCGGGACATAAGACTCTCCTTCAATTAAGCAAGGCTAATCTTACCTAAATATGATGCGCATGCATTGTGAGGTCAGGCGCACCTAAGCCGCCGTTCTTACGAGTCGAATAGGCGGGCCGCCGCGACCGGATCCGGCTTGCCTGTGGTCGTCGTCGGCAGCGAGTCGACGACCAGCACGCGACGGACCTTCTCCCAGGGTGCGAGGGTGTCGCTGAGGGCCTCGGAGAGTGCTTCGGTGCTCATCGACGAGGCCTGGGCCCGGCCCTCGGGAGAGGTGACGACAAGTGCCGCAACGATCTGCCCCCAGCGCTTATCCGGCAGCCCCACGACAAGCGCATCCGAGACCACGTCCAGCGAGCGTAAAGCCCGCTCGACCGTCGGGGGAGCGACGAGCTCTCCAGCCGTGTTGATCATGCGGTGGGCGCGTCCCACCATGTGCAGCCAACCGTCCTCGTCTTTCGTTGCGAGGTCTCCCGTATGCAGCCACTTCTCGCCGCTCACGACGCCGGGCCCGCGCACCCAGATCTCGCCCATCTCATCGACGCCGGCTTCGCGCTCGTCGGTGGCCATGACGCGCAGGTCGACGTAGGGGAAGGGAACGCCGAGCGATCCGGCGGGCGCGCCAGAATCTGGGGTGGCGACAGTTCCCGCGCCGGAGGTTTCGGTCATGCCCCACACGTGGATGGGGGATAGACCGGCTGCGCGCATCGCGTCCGCGAGGTCGGCCGTCATTGCATCGCCGCCGATGAGGGGACGCACCCACGACGACAGGTCACCGCCGCCGCGCTCATGCTCGTCCAGGATGGCGCGGACAATCGCGGGCACGGCGAACATCATGGTGATCCCGTAGCGCTCGATCGCGTCAATGACGCCGCGAGCGTCGAAAGAACCTGGGAAGCCGAGCGTGACCAGCGTGCCGCCGTGCGTCCACACGTCCATCGAGGTTCCGTTGAATCCGCCGATGTGGCTGGTGGGCGCGCACACGCCCACGACCGATGACGTCGGCGCATAGTCGAAGCCCTCGCGGAAGTTTGTCGATCCCCACCACATGACCTCATGGGTGAGCTCGACGGGGCGTGGGGTGCCCGTGGACCCCGAGGTAAACAAGATGGCGGCGAGCTCGGTTCCGCAGCGCGCGGGAGGGTGCCCGATGGGGGCAGCGCGATCCGCCCACGCCGCCAGATCCGCAAACGATGCGACCTGCGCGCCCGCGTCGGACAGTGCGGGAACATGGGCTGCGCTGGCCTCGTCAAGGAACACCCACGAGACGCCCGCCTGTGCGCACATCGAAGCGAGCGCCGAGGAGGGCATACGCGGAGATAAGGGAACCGTCACCGCACCCAGCCACGAGGCGGCAACATGGACGATGTAGTGCCACGGCGAGTTCGCGCCGATGACCGCGATGCGCGTCCCCTCGCCGATACCAGCCGAGTCGAAAGCGGCAGCGATGCGAGCAACTGTTGCTGCTGCCTCGCGCACACTCCACTCCTCGCCCGTCACGGCGTCGACCAAGGAACGGCGGTCGGGGTGTCGGTGCGCTGAGGCCAGGAGTGCCCGCGCGGGAGAATAATCCGGGGTCACGAGGCCGAGGCGGCCTTCGCGGCGGCCATCGCCGCGTGACGCTCCGAGCGCTCCTTGAGGCGCGCCAGGACTGAACCGGCCTCCTGCAGCGTCGACCCGGAGTTGGCGATGTGACGCAGCTGCTCGGGGATCTCGAAGCCGCGGGCACGCATACCCTTGGCCCACAGCAGACCCGCACGGTAGGAGGAACGCACGAGGGGACCGGCCATGACGCCAGCGAAGCCCATCTCCTCGGCCTCGGCGGCCATCTCGACAAACTCCTCGGGGTGGACCCAGCGGTCAATCGGGTGGTGCAGGGGAGAGGGACGCAGGTACTGCGTGAGCGTCAGCAGGTCAC
>USPB01000203.1 GCA_900556405.1 uncultured Actinomyces sp. | reverse complement strand
CCGTCTTAGCCCCGTCCAGGAGGGAATCGAGCTGGTCGAGCAGGCCCGACACCTGCTCGCGCTGACTGCGCAGCGTGTCCAGCGAGCCACGCATCGATGAGGACGCACTCGAGAAGTCGTCGAGCGCCGAGGAAATCGCGGGCAGCTGGGAGGACACTCCGCTGCGCGCGTTCGTGACCGCGGTCGACACGGCCGCGGACGCATCGGAGGCTGACGTCAGCGCGCCCGTAATCGACGTGGACGTGGCCGACAGGTCGGAGTTGAGGGTCGTCAGGCTTCCCAGGGCGCTCGACAGCGCGGCGTTCTGGTTCGTCAGGTCGGTCAGTGCCGTGCCCGCCGCGGGCAGATTCCCGATCCCAAGAGCATTCAGCTCCGCGAGCACGTCCCCCACCGAGTCGTTGATCGACGTTCCCTCGGCGAGCAGGCCACCCACGCGCCCGGACGCCCCCTGCACAGCGCCATCGAGGGTTCCCGCATTCGCGGACACGCCCGCCAGGGCGCTCGCCGCGTTCGACGACAGGCCGTCGAGGGCCCCGCCCATCTGGCTCGAGAAGGATCCGAGCGACGTGCGCGAGTCGCTCACCAGCTGGTCCGCCTGGTCCAGGGACGTCGACATCTCCGAGACGGCCACGTCCAGATCGCTCAGGGTCGTGCGAGCCGAGGCCACCGAGGCCTTCGCCGCGTCGATCTTCTCCCCCATGCCGTCCAGCGTCTGCGAGGCGCTTCCGAGCTTGGCCGAGGCCTCGGACACCGAGGTAGAAACCTCCGAACGCTTCTGGTCAGCGTCGTTCGCGATACTGACCCCGGCCTCGGACGCCTTCTCCGACAGAACCTTGGCCACCGTCGAAACGAACGTGGAGTTGATCTGGCGGTCCAGAGCCGTCGCACCCGCCCCCGTGATCTTGGGAGCCACCGCGTTGTTCTTCTCGTTGACGTAATACTGGATATTCGGCTTGACGTACGTGCCGTCAACGATGCCCGTCAGGTCGCGCGAGAAAGACGCCGGGATGATGAACGCCGCGTAGGAATCGCCGCGCTCGACCTCCGCACGAGCCTCGTCCGCGCTCACGAAGTGCCAGCCCAGCTGATCGTTCTGCTTCAGCTGAGTCTCAAGCATCGCACCCACGTTCACGGTGCCGATCCGGTCCTTGGTCGCGCCCTCGTCCTCGTTCGCCACCGCCACGCGAATGTGGGAGGTCTGCGAGTACGGGTCCCAGAACCCGACGATGTTGAACCACGCGTAGAGCGCGGGAACAAACGCCATACCGATGATGACAATCCACGCGGCCGGAACACGCACCAGCCTCAGCAGATCACGACGAAAAATCCTGACGGGACCCCGCACGAAATCGCCTTCTTTCCCCTTATCGGCGAGCCTGCTTCACGTAGCGGCGCATCGCGCGCTCGGCCTCGCGCTGGTCCTGCTTTTCACGCAGCGCCTGACGCTTATCCCACTCCTGCTTGCCCTTGGCCAGGGCGATCTCGACCTTGACGCGACCGCCGATGAAGTAGAGCTCCAGCGGCACGATCGTGTAGCCCTTCGCGGCAACACGGTCCTGCATACGCTCGATCTCAGCGCGGTGCAGCAGCAGCTTGCGTTTGCGCGTGGGCGCGTGGTTCGTCCACGATCCCTGGGAGTACAGGGGAATGTTCGCGCCGTACAGCCACGCTTCTCCCCCGTTGATCTCGACCCACGAATCCACGAGGGAGGCGCGCCCCATTCGCAGCGCCTTGACCTCGGTGCCCATGAGAGCCAGACCGGCCTCCCAGGTGTCCTCGATTGTGTAGTCGTGGCGCGCCTTCTTGTTGCGGGCAATCGTCTTCTTCGCGTCGGAGGCAGCCTTAGCGCGCTGCCCCTCCGTGGGCTTGGGCTTCTTCCAATCCTTGGGCATGCTGCCTCCTTTCAGACTCATTTTCCGCGCACCATGCGGAAAGACCCCCGTAGCAAAACGCTACGAGGGTCCATCCTAACGCGGATTACAAATAATCCATCGGTTCAACGTAGCTTCCGTTCTGAATGACACCAAAATGCAGGTGGCATCCGGTCGCGTAGCCGGTCGAGCCAACCTCACCCAGCGCGTCGCCCGCGTTCACGTACTGGCCCGGGGACACGTACTGGGCCTGCATGTGCAGGTACTCGGTGATGACGGAGTTACCGCCGACGAGGCCGTGGTTAATGTCCACGTAGTTGCCCGCCGAGTAGTCCGAGGACACCGCGTTGACGTAGCCCGAGGCCACAGCGCGAATAATCGTGCCGCAGTCGGCAGCCATGTCCGTGCCTGAGTGACCCTTCATGATGCCCAGGACCGGGTGGTAGCGCATACCGAATGGGCTGGTCACGACGATCGGAATGTCAAGCGGGCTGCGGAAGCCCGAGGCCGACACGTACGAGGCACCAGAGGCAACATTCGCCGCGTCGATCGCCGCGAGCTCGGAGCTGCGCGCCTGATAGTCCGCTTCGGCCTGGTCGAGCGAGGCCTGAACCTGGCCCTTCTGGGCATCCCACTCGGCCTGCTTGGCCTGCGCCTGCGTCTTCAGGTTATTGAGCTCCGTCAGCTTGGAGTCAGCCTCGCTCTTCGCAGCCTTCGCCTCGGCCTCGGCCTGCGCGGCCTTCTCCTCCAGGTCAGAAATACGGTCCGTGATCGCGTTCTGACGAGTGGCCTGCGTGCGCTGGGACGAGGAGACATCCAGCGCGGCCGTCATCGTCTGGCTCTCCGTGCGCAGCGCCATGTCGGCAGCCGCCGCACGGTCGGTAATCGACTCCGTCCCACCCGCGGTCAGAGCCACGGCGACAGGATCAACGTTGCCTTCGCGGTACTTGCGGCGCACCAGATCGGCAATCGCACGCTGAGCGTCGTCGGCCTGCGTGGTGGCCGCAGTCAGCGACTGGTCAATGCGATTCTGCTCGCCCTGGGCGGCATTGAGCTCGCCGAGGATCGTCGCGTGCTCACGCGACTTCGCGTCGTAGGTCGCGGTCGCAGACTCGTAGGCGGCCTGCGCCACCGGAATCTGCCCGTTGAGAGCCTGCAGGTCGATGAAGACCTGAGCGAGCGACGCGTCGATGCCCTCCAGCTGCGACTGCAAAGCATTGACCGTCGCCTCAGCCTCTGCGGCTGCGTTCGCGGCGGCGTCGCGCTCGTCGTCGGCGCGAGCAGGCATCGCCTGACTCATCGCCGCGAAGGACGCCACCGCCAGAGCGAGCGCGCCGACGCGCAGCGCGCGACGGCCACGATGATGCAGGAAACGAGACATGAGACTTACGCCTTCGTGTACTTCGCGAGCGAGAACGCCGACGCGATAACCGCCAACGCAACCGCCGCCAGGACGAGGATCGGCGTCATGATCGCCACCTCGCCCATACCGATAAAGTTCGTCCACCTGAAGGAGGGGGCCATCCACCCCTGGACGATGAAGTGGACGCCGGCGAACAACGAGCCGATCGCGAACACGGCGCCCACCAGCGCGGCCAGCGCGCCCTCAATCATGAAGGGGGCCTGAATGAACAGGTTCGAGGCGCCCACGTATCGCATGATCTGCGTTTCCTGCTCACGGCTCATCGCGCTCAGGCGGATCGTCGTCGAGATCAGCAGGA
>USPB01000202.1 GCA_900556405.1 uncultured Actinomyces sp. | reverse complement strand
CCATGGCCGCGCCTTCCGCTTCAGCCCCGAAACTCGGGGGTCCAGTTGGTTGTGTGGGCACATGGACAGGTAGTGTAGTTACCGACATAACCACGAAGGGACATCCATGCATCGCACGTCTATGGGGGCAATTGTAAGCGCTAGCGCCGCGCTCGTGGCGGTGGCGGCGCTGGTGGGTTCCGGCTGCTCCCCGCAAGCGGCTACTCCGGCGGACGCTCCCACGGCCTCGACGCTTGAGGCGGCGCCGGTTTCGGGCGACGCGAAGGGCGCGGGCAATCCGGTGAGCGCCGCAGACGTGGAGGCGCTGTGGGCGCCGGTTGCGGCCGCGGCGGCCCAGGGCGGCTACGAGGCGTGGGGCACGGTCGTGGACGCGCAGACCGGCGAGGTGCTGCTGGACGCGGATGCGTCGACGGCTCACACGCCGGCCTCGACGACGAAGACGCTCACGGCTTTCACCGCGCTGGCGAACCTGGACCCGACGGCGACGCTGACGACGAGCGCGCTCCTGGGCGCCGACAACCAGACTCTCTACCTGGATTCCGAGGGCGACCTGCTCCTGGGCATCGGCACCTCCGACGAGGTCGAGGTGTCGGGGCGTGCGGGCTTGCAGTCCCTCGCGAACGATGCGGCGGCGGCCCTGAAGCAGCGCGGCATCACCTCGGTGACCCTGAACTGGCGTGGCACGCTCTTCGACGGGGCCTCGCACCTGTCGTCGTGGGACGCGCAGGAGGTCGGCTCCTACGAGGGGCACGTCGGGCCGATGGCGATCGACGCGGGCCGCACCTACGAGGGCGCTAACGCTTTCTACGCGGACGCGCCTGGCCGCGTCGCCGAGGTGTTCTCGCAGGCGCTGGGTGCCGCCGGCATCACGGCGACGCTCGGCGAGGCCGGGGACGGCCCGGCGGGCGCGGCCACTATCGCGTCGGTGAGCTCGGCGACGATGGGGGAGCAGCTGCGCTGGATGCTCGCGCACTCGGATAACACGCTCGCGGATCAGTACTGCCGTTTCGCCGCTCGCGCCGCCGGAGCTCCTTCCACCTACGAGGGCGCGACCGAGACGGTTCGGAAGGCCCTGACGCAGGCCGGTGTCCCCACGGAGGGCCTGACCCTGGAGGACTGCTCGGGCCTGTCGAGCAACGACAAGATTAGCGCCAACACGCTGGTCGGCGTCCTCAAGGCCTCGTACGCGGGCAGCGGGACCGGCGCGGACACGATGCGCCTGCTGCCGTGGGCGGGCCTCGTGGGCACGCTCTCCCAGCGTATGACCGAGGCCCCGGCCGCGGGAAACGTGCAGGCCAAGACGGGTTCGCTCCAGGAGGTGACCTCCCTGTCGGGCTCCGTCCTGACCCAGAGTGGGCGCGTCCTCCTCGTCTCGATCGGGCATGATCACGTCACCGAGGGCGCCTACGCCACGCGCGGCCGCCTGGACGCCTTCGAGGAGGGCCTGGCCGGGCTAGACTAGGGCCATGGATATGCCGTTTGGCCCGCGCGACGTCGCGGGAGTTCTCGCCTCGCTGTCGTATGCGGGTCCGTCGGCCTCCCGCGTGGGTGCCTCCGCCGTGGTGGCGCGCCTGCGTCGATCGGTGGCTTGGTCGGACCGCAGGCTCGCCGAGCTCTCCACCCTGCCCGAGGCTTCCGCGCAGGTCGCCGCGTCCTCGACGATCGTCGTGGATCGGCGCGGGCTGATCCGCTCGGTGGGCTCGCTCTTGGATAACTTCGAGGACACGCGCACACCCCTCGTCTTGGCGGCC
This sequence comes from uncultured Actinomyces sp., assembly GCA_900556405.1. Classification (GTDB taxonomy): domain Bacteria; phylum Actinomycetota; class Actinomycetes; order Actinomycetales; family Actinomycetaceae; genus Pauljensenia. Next base: position 1,853 of record USPB01000202.1, on the reverse strand, counting down.
GAAGCCGTCATCCTGCGCGCCCTGGCCAAGGATGCGACGGGCATTTGGGACGTGCGCACGGGCCGTCGGATCCTCGTGGCCCCCAACGTGCTCGCGGACGCGCAGCGCTACGCCTTGGATCAGACGGACTGGTGTCGGTGGGTGTCCCTGTGTACGGGCCTGCGCGGCGTTCACCTGACGCACGCCCCCTACCTCGTCCCCTACATCGCTGACCTGATGCGCGCGCTGCCTGAGCGCAGCGACGAACTCGTGCGCATCGTCCTGCTCCTGGACGCGCTGCCCACGGCGGAGATGGAGGTCCTCACGCCCCGCGACCTGCCGTCGATCCAGTGGCTGCGCACCCACCGCGCGCACGCCGGCGGGGTGGCGCTCGTGCGCGCGTGCGCGGCGGCTGGCATGCCGCTGGCCGGCGTCGAGGCGCTGCAGGCGCAGACCGAGGGCTTCGCGCGCACCGTCGTGCGTGAGGGTGCGATCGCCCGCCTCCTGTCGGGCGTCGAGGCGCTGCCGACTGCGAGCGAGTACGCGGATCCCTCCGCGTGGCTGGCGCGTGTGCGCTGACGCCTCGAGCCTCGTGGGGGCGAACCCGCGCGGCCCCCTGCGCGCCTGCTCCCTCGCGGTGCGCGCTTGTCTGACCTCCTTCATCGACGAGGCCGGGGCCCCTCCCGCTCTCGTCGTCGGCCTGTCGGGTGGCGCGGATTCGTTGGCGTTGGCGCTGACGACGATTGATGTGGCGGCGCGCGCGGGGATCCCGGTGATCACGGTGACGGTCGATCACGGGCTGCGCGAGGGCAGCGACGAGGAGGCTCGCCGCGTCGCGGATCTGGCGGCATCCCTGGGGGCGCGCGCCGTTGTCGAAACCGTGACGGTGGACGGCCCGGGAGGCCCCGAGGGTGCGGCCCGCGACGCGCGGCGCGCGGCCCTGCGTGCGGTTGGTGTGCGCGAGGGCGCCCCGATCCTCCTCGGCCACACGATGGACGACCAGGCCGAGACGGTACTGCTGCGCCTGGCGCGCGGCTCGGGCTCCTCCTCACTGCGGGCCATCGCCCCCATCTCGCGCGACGCGGACGGGGTGACGTGGTTGCGCCCGCTCCTCACGCTGCGGCGAAGCGACACCGAGGGGGCGTGCGCCCAGGCGGGCCTCGCCCCGGTTCACGACCCGACGAACGACGTCGATGGCCCGTGGCGGGCCGCCGACGGGAGCCCGCTGCGCCGCTCGGCCCTGCGGCATGTGGCGATCCCGGCCCTGGCCTCGGCCCTGGGTGTCGATCCCGTTCCCGCGCTGGCGCGCACGGCCGCCCTGTGCGCCGAGGACGACGACGCCCTCAGCGACCGAGCGCGCGCACTCACCGCCGCCGCGCGCGCCGCCGCCGCTCGCGTCGCCGACGACACAGACCCTGGCGCCGACACAGCCCCCGCTGACAGGGGAATATCCGTGGCGCTCGCGGTCGCGTCCCTGCGCGGCGCTCCCCGCGCGGTGCGTACGCGGGCTCTGCGTGAGGGGGCGCAAGCGGCGGGAATTCGCGCACTGTCCAGCACTCACGTGGACGCTATCGATGATCTTGTGGTCGCGTGGCGGGGGCAGGGGCCCATCCACTTGCCCGGGGGCCTGGCCTTCCGCGTTGGACGCGGAGCCCACGCGCGCATCGCATTCGTCGCGCGCGGGAGAGGCGACCCGACGGGACGAGACTGCCTGTAACGGGTGGACATGAGCCGCAAGAGACGCCCCCGAGAGTGGCCCGACACCGACTGCGCGATCACAGGATGTTGCGCTGACAGTGAGAATCTCATCCTTCCTGGTACAGGCGAGCGTTTGTGTGGCACGCTTATAGTGGAATCGCTCGCGTAGCATCGAT
>USPB01000201.1 GCA_900556405.1 uncultured Actinomyces sp. | reverse complement strand
TGATTTCAAACGTTGAAGTATGTGCGAGGGAATTACGTGCGACATTTTTGGGTAAAGATCGCGCAGGCCAGGCCTGCGCTCAGTCGCGCGCAATGGCTGATAACGCGCGTAACCCGGAACGGCGTTCCGGTCGCTCACGCGACAGTGATGCCCGCGAGGGCCGCGCCCCAGGAGGCCGCCCATGTGCCCAGCGCGAGAGCGAGGCTCCGTCCTCGGAATCCGTCGGCCCACAGGGTCACCGCGTCCACGAGCGCCGTCGAGAACGTCGTGAAGCCACCGAGGAACCCCGTCGACACGATCGGCATCAGGTGAGCGGGCGCCAGCTGAGTGGCAGCGCCGGCCAGGAAACAGCCGATCACGTTGACCACCAGGATGCCGAGCTTCGCCCCCGCCGGGTCGCCCCACGAGTCCAGGGCGCGCTGCACGCCTCGGTCCAGCCAGAAGCGGGCGCACGCGCCCACGCCGCCAGCCAGGGCCACAAACAGGAAGGTCGCCGTGCTCACGCTCGCTCCCCCTCGTCGCTCACGGACGTCGCAGAGGCCACGGAGGCAACTGAGGCCGCCGAGGGGCCGCACAGCCGCTCCCCCACGCGCATACCCACCCAGGCACACGCCCCACCCAGGGCGAGGAGACCCAGGGACTGAACCACGGCCTCGCCAATCCCATTGAGCGAGGCGTACCCCACCGACGCGACGATGTACGTCCCGTACGTCGTGAACGCGCCCGCGAAACCCGTGCCCACCAGGAGCTTCAGGGTTTTCAGCGATGCCGGATCCCCGACGCCGCGCGCGAGGCGCCCCGCCACCCATGCAGCCAGCGCACCCAGGAGGAACGCGCCCACCACGTTGACCGTCAGCGTCGACCACGACAGGAAAAGGCCGCGCACAGGGGAGGCCTTGGCCACCTCGTCCAGGCCCGCACGCGCCGCCGTCCCCACGACGCCGCCCATGAAGACCGCCAACCAGTCGGGCACCCGAAAACTCGCCATGCACCCACTGTACGCCTGCGGCCCTAGCACGCGGGGAGGCGGATCCCGGGAGGCGGCCACGGCCTCGTACACTGGGCGCATGACGAACACCGGACGATTCGCGCCCTCCCCCACCGGCGACTTCCACCTGGGTAACCTGCGCACCGCGATCCTCGCGTGGGCGTGGGCGCGCACGACCGGGCGGCGTTTCGTCCTGCGCATCGAGGACATCGACCGGGAGCGCGCCGGGTCCGCCCAGCGCCAGATCGAAGACCTGGAAGCGATCGGCATCGACTGGGACGGCGAGCCTCTCATCCAAACGGCGAGGGCCGACGCGCACGAGGAGGCGCTGGCGTCGCTAGCCGCGCGCGGGCTCATCTTCGAGTGCTACTGCACGCGCCGAGACATCCGCGAGGCCGCCTCCGCGCCGCATGTGCCGCCCGGCCACTACCCGGGCACGTGCCTGTCGTTGAGTGAGTCGGAGCGCGCCGCGAAGCGCGCGGCACTGGCCGCATTGGGGCGCAAGCCCGCGCTGCGCCTGGCCGCCCCCTCGCCCGAGTGGACCGTGTTCGACGAGCTGCACGGCTCCTACACCGGCCCTGTTGATCACTTCGTCGTGCGCCGCGCGGACGGCGTGCCCGCCTACAACCTGGCGGCCGTCGTCGACGACGCCTACCAGGGCGTCGACCAGGTCGTGCGCGGCTTCGACCTGCTCTCCCAGGCGCCCGCGCAGGCGCAGCTCGCGCACCTGCTCGGAGCGCCCGAGCCGACGTACGCGCACGTACCCCTCGCGCTCGCACCCTCCGGGGCCCGCTTGGCCAAGCGCGACGGCGCCGTCACCCTCTCAGACCTACGAGGCCTGGGCTGGTCCACCGAGGACGTCGTGTCGTTCATCGGTTCCTCGCTGGGAGTACCCGGGGCGCGGCGCGCCTCCGACATTGCGGACGCCCTGGGGATTTCGGGATTGCGTTCCTTGTCGACCGAGCCGTGGGTCGTGACGCCGCCCAGTTCCTGAGGTTTTACTTCGTGTGCCCTGCCGGGCCGGGCTGCTCTGTGCACCCTGCCGGGCTGCTTGTGGCTCCACGGGCCGCTTGACGCCCTGCCGGGCCGGGCTGCTTGTAGCTCCACGGGCCGCTCTCCCATCAATTTCGCACGTAATTCCCCAGCAAGTTGTTCAAACATTGAAATCGCCTCGTTGGAATTGCAACGTTTTTGGGCGGTCTCAAAATGACCGTCGGAAATTATGTGCGACTTTTGCCGGGGTAGTTATCGCCGTCACTCTCGGGTGCTGCGGCCAGGCCCTGCCGCCGCCCACGGGCACTGCAGCCAGGCCCTCCGGTCCCTTCGGCGCCCTCCAGACCGGTGGAGCCTGGTGTACTGCGTGGCTCGGCGCGTCGACTCGATGTCCGGCCAGGCCCACCACCACCCACCGGCACCACAGCCAGGCCCGACCACATCCCGTAGGCCTCGCGTCCCTCATCGCTGGGTCTACCACCAATTTCGCATGCAATTCCCCTTTAACTATTTCAAATATTGAATTCATGTCGTTGGAATTGCAACGTTTTCAGACTTTGTTGAATCTTCACCGAATCGAATTGCATGCGGAATTGATGGAGACGGGCCCCACCACCGCCGCGAGCTTTGAAAGTGGGATCCCTCGGCGATGCAGCCGCTTCTAATCGCGCGGCTAACCCTGTGCTGCCGCCCCTGCAGCACTCTCCGTCTGAGCACTATCCGGATAGGTTGTGCGCACGTGGATAGGTTATGCGCATCCGGATAGCTTAATAAGCTATCCGCATGCTCGTTACCTATCCGGATGTACGTAACCTATCCGGATGCTCGTTAGCTACCCGAATCTTCGCTACCTATCCGCGTGCGTGTTGACGCCTGGGCGCTGCGCACCCACGGGCGCCGCGACCAGTCCCAGCATCTCACCGCTGAGCTCCACAAGTTCTACGTCAGTCTCCAACCGGGTAACCGCGGGACAAAACTCTCCCCGCTCAGCTTGCTCGCAGCCAAAACGGGACAAAACTCTCCCTGCATGCACCAAACGGCCCAAAATGCGCGCTTTTTGGCGAGCCGGGCGAATTTTGTCACGCGAGCACCGCCAATCGGCCACGCCGGGCGAATTTTGTCACGGAAAACGCTCCGAAGCGGCAATGCCGGACGAGTTCTGTCACGCCTTCAGCTGCGGGGCAGCACGTAACCCCCTGTGTGCGCACGATAGGAAGGAAAACCATCAACATGGGAAGCTGCGCGGCAGCACGTAACCCCCTGTGTGCGCACAAGCATGACCCGCACGAACCAAAGCGTACGCCGCACGGCAGCGCGTTAACCCCTGGATGCGCATGTAAACCCCTAGACATGCACGTGGGCGGCGCTGCCCACACGCATATCATCGGGCCCAGGTGCAGGTCGTCGGGCCCGCGTGCACCAGGAGCCCCTACACAGGGCACGATGCAGTATTCACAGGAAAGAGGCAAACACGACCAACTAAAATCGTGACTTTCCCGCGCGACAAAGCCGAAAAGTCACCCTGCTAGCAACACGTTTTGTCCATCCTCATAGTTGGCTCCCACCAACTTCAATACCGATTTTTCCGCACTAACAAGCCGAAAAGTCGCCACAAAACCAACACGTTTTGTCCTTT
>USPB01000200.1 GCA_900556405.1 uncultured Actinomyces sp. | reverse complement strand
CGCCGCCGCGCCCTCGTGCACGACTTCCTGCTGGCGGCGACGGCGATCGGTGCCCTTATTAAGACGAACGCGTCCATCGCGGGCGCGGAGGTTGGTTGCCAGGGCGAGGTCGGGTCGGCCTCGGCGATGGCGGCGGCGGGCCTGGCTCAGGCCCTCGGCGGCACTCCGCAGCAGGTGGAGAACGCGGCGGAGATCGCGATGGAGCACTCGCTGGGCCTGACGTGCGACCCGGTGGCGGGCCTCGTACAGGTGCCGTGCATCGAGCGCAACGCGATCGCGGCCGTCAAGGCAATCAACGCGGCGCGCATGGCCCTGTGGGGCGACGGCCGCCACACCGTGAGCCTGGACGTCGTCATCGAGACGATGCGCCAGACCGGCAACGACATGCTCTCGAAGTACAAGGAGACATCGGAGGGCGGCCTGGCCGTCAACGTCGTGGAGTGCTGAGGCCTGCGGGCCTGGCTGCGGGGCTGAGCGTGGCCGCGGGGCATGGTCGCTGAGTGTGGCCGCGGGGCCGAGCCGCGGGGCCTCCAGACGACAGCAGCACCCAGCCGAACAAATTTCGCACGTAATTTCCCTCGGTCATTTTTTGAGACCACCCGAAAACGTTGCAATTCCAACGACACGAATTCAATGTTTGAAGTAATCACAGGGGAATTACGTGCGAAATTACTGATCGCGCACGTTAACCCGATAAGTGGCGGTCTGGGCCCTTTCATACGCACGTTAACCCGACAGGTGGTGGCCTAGGCGGGCTGCCCACCATGCCACCAATAGGGTTTAGCTGCGCATTGAAGGGTTAACACTGCCAGCAGTGGGGCCCAGCTGCCAGATCCGACTCGCATCCGCCTCGCCCGCAGCGCCGAATAGCGCAATCGACGCGTCCGCACCCGCCAAATCCGCCAAAGTGCAGACCCATTCAGCCAAAATTGTCGTATTTGGGTTCTTTTCACCGAGATGGTCTGCACCTTGGGCGCAACGCCAACCGAAAACGGGATCTCACCACCACCAATCGGGGGGAATTGCGCCATCCAAGGCTGCGACACGCCGGCGACACGCCGTCAGAGGGCTTCGCATGGCGCAAAACCCCCACCGCCACCAACCTGAAGTGCGCCGCATCGCCTACAAGTCCTGGGCACAGCACCGGTTGGCGCGAAAAAATTCGCCCAACACCACCCCTCCAGTGGCATTTCTGCGAAAAACTCGCCCAGCACGCGTAAAAACGCCGAATTTGGGCCAATTTGAGCGCACAGGGAGAACTTTTTCGCGCTTTCACGATCTAACAGCGACGCAGGGAGAACTTTTTCGCGCGTGCAGACGTAGGCCCTCCAGTGCACTACCCATCAGCACAACAGGCCCACTGGTGTGGAGGGCGCCGCGGGGACCAGAGGGCCAGGCCGCAGTGCCCGTGGGCGGTGGCAGGGCCTGGCCCAGACAAATTTCGCACATAATTTCAGACGGTCATTTTTTGAGATCGTCTAAAAACGTTGCAATTCCAACGAGGTGATTTCAATGTTTGAACAAGTTACGAGGGAATTACGTGCGAAATTGATGGGAGAACGGCCCTTGGGGCCACGCAGCAACACGCGGCGCGGACGGTGAGCGGGCGGGCCGCCGCCCACGGGCACACCCAGCAGCCTGGCCCCACGAAGCACACGCAACGCCCGGAACACCCGTGGGGCCACAAGCAACACCATCAATCGGGCGGGCCGCCGCCCACGGGCACACCCAGCAGCCCGGCCCCACGAAGCACACGCAACGCCCGGAACGCCCGTGGGGCCACGCAGCAAAACCACGCAGCAACACACGCGAACGGGTGGGGTGCCTCGCGGCACCCCACCCGTCATCAACACCCGGTCTTTCAACCGCGGTTAATCAACCGCAGTCAATCAACCAGCACTCACTCCGTCGCCAGCGCCTCCGAGGGGCTAACCTTGGCGGCCCGGCGTCCGGGCAGCCAGGACGCGATGAGCGCGGACAGGATGGCGACGACGCACACGCCGACCAGCTGCAGCCACGGCACGCTCAGCACGGGAGTTGCTCCTTCGACCGGCAGGCTCATGACGCCGACCCACCCGAAGGCGACACCCATGCCGACGCCGATGAGCGCGCCGGTCAGCGACAGGAACAGCGCTTCGAGGGCGAGGAGGCTCTTCATCTGGCGTCGCGTCAGGCCGAGGGCCCGCAGCAGCCCGTTTTCGCGGGTGCGTTCGGCGACCGACAGGGACAGCGTGTTGGCCACGCCCACCAGGGACACCAGGACGGACACGCCGAGCAGTCCGACGAGGACGAGCATCAGCCGGTCGATGATCTTCGTGTACATCTGGCGCTCCAGCGCGGAGCCGTTGACGCTCAGGTGCGAATCCTTGAGCAGCGCGGCCTGGACGGTCTCGGCATCGGCTCCGTCGGCCATCTTGATGATGACCGCCTGACGCTCGAGCGAGCTCGCGATAGATCGCAGGGTCTTCTCGGAGACCTGGGCGGATCCAGTGCTGCCGTTCTTGTCGTACACGGCGCTCAGGTCCACGCACGACTCGGCGCACAGGCGCAGCGTCTGCCCGGCCAGGGCCTCGTCGCCGACGCGCACCTGGTTATCGCCCAGCTGGGTGACGGTCGAGTGGGTAACGCCCGTGTAGTCGGGTTCTCCGGTGATCATGACCGACGAGGCCTGGGCCTCGTCCTCCGACCCGCTTCCCTCTCCGGGAGCGTAGGCGGGCGCGCCCGAGGTGGTCGTCAGGGTGCCGGGGGCGGCGTACTGGGCGACGGTGGCGGCGACGCCGTCGGTGGCCGCGATGGCGGCCTGCTGGTCGTCGGTGAGCGCTCCGGTCGTGGAGGTGGCCATGAGGTCGAAGGGGCGCGCGTCGTTCACGGCGTTGGTGAGCGTGGTGCGCACGGAGGCGGCGCCGACGATGATGGTGACGACGAGGGTCACGCCGATGATGATCGCGGTGCCGGTCGCGGAGGTGCGGCCGGGGTTGCGCATCGTGTTTTCGCGGGCCATGGCGGACAGGGTGCCCGGGAAGGCCGAGCCAAACGCGCGGGTGAGGGCGGGCAGCAGCACCGAGGCGACGAGCAGCGCGCCGAGGAGCGCCAGGAGCGACCCGCCGAAAGCCCCGAGGAACTTCGTACCACCACTATCCGAGCGCCACGCGAGGGCCACAGCTCCACATCCGGCCACCGCGATGAGCGCGCCGATGATGAAGCGGACGGTGTGCTTCTTGCGGGCGGCGGCCCCGGCCTCGTTCACGGGGGCGAGGGCAGCGACGGGCGCGACGCGGGAGGCGGCGCGGGCCGGGAAGACGCCGACGAGGGTCGTGAACAGGGTGGCACCGAGCCACGTGAGCGCGAGCTGCCAGAGGGAGACACCCGACAGCGCCGCGACGACGCTAGAGGCCAGGCCGGTTCCGGCCTCCGCGAGCGCGCCAATCAGCCAGCCGAGCGCGACGCCAATCGCGGACGAGATCGCTCCGATCGCGAGGGCCTCGCGGGTCACGAGCGAGCGAACCTGTCGCCTGGTTGCTCCCAGCGTGCGCAGCAGCGCCAGTTCGCGGGTGCGCTGCGTGAGCACCACGCGGAATGTCGAGGAGACGACGATAGAGGCCACGAGCGCCGCGATCGCCGGGAAGATCAGCATGATGCCCATCGTCATGGACGCTCCCA
>USPB01000199.1 GCA_900556405.1 uncultured Actinomyces sp. | reverse complement strand
GCGCATCTGCTTTGGGAGCAGAGGGTCGCAGGTTCAAATCCTGTCACCCCGACCAGCCGCGGCCACAGTGCCGCGGTTTTTTCTACGATCCCGGGGGAGTCCATGCCGTCCTATCGCACCATCATGACGGTCACCACCCTCGCGCCCGGCCGGGCCCCCGAAGAAGTCGAGGCCGCCGCACGATCCGTCACCCGGCTCGAATCCTGGGACATCGCCATCGCCTCCGGCCAGCCGCGCGTCACCGCGCGCTTCACCGCAACAGATGACGCCGAGGCCCGAGCTATCCACCGCGAGATCACCACCGCCGTGCGCCTCGTCGCCGACGTGCCCCGCGCCCGCCTGGCCGCCGTCGTGCGAGGGCGCTCCCACTACCTCGCCCCCTGAGCGTGCCCTTGAGCGTGGGCGGTGCCGGCCTCGTCAATGGGGGAGCGGAGCCCGCTGGTATGTGGTGTTGCGCACGTGGAGCGACGAAAGAGGGGTGGATATGCCCACTTAACGCCCGCGAATGAGGACATCAGCGGGGTCGTGGCGTACACTAAGCGAGTTGTTATGCGCCCGAAATGGGCGTTCCCGAATTCGTAGACTACGGAGCGTACGCACGTGAAGAGCACCGTTGAAACCCTCGAGCCCACCAAGGTTCGTCTGACCGTCGAGGTTCCCTTCGAGGAACTCAAGTCCGAAATGGACAAGGCGTACAAGGAGATCGCCGGACAGGTCAACATCCCCGGCTTCCGTAAGGGCCACGTGCCTCCGCGCATCATCGACCAGCGCTTCGGCCGCGCCGCCGTCATCGAGCAGGTCGTCAACCAGGTCCTGCCCGGCCACTACTCCGACGCCGTCAACGAGAACGACCTGCGCCCCATGGCTCAGCCTACCGTTGACGTCACCGAAATCCCCAACGTGACCGGCCCCCAGGGCGGCCAGCTCGTCTTCACCGCCGAGGTTGACGTCGTCCCCGCCTTCGAGCTGCCCGAGATCGACGAGAAGCTCGTCGTCGAGGTCGAGCCCACCGAGGTCACCGAAGAGGACGTCGAGAAGGAACTCGAGGACCTGCGCGGCCGCTTCGCTACCCTCAAGACCATCAACCGCAAGGCCAAGACCGGCGACTTCGCGACCATCGACCTGGTCGCCACCATCGACGGTGAGCAGGTTGACTCCGCCTCCGACGTTTCCTACGAGATCGGCTCCGGCTCCATGCTCGACGGCCAGGACACCGCCCTGCGTGGCACCAAGGCCGGCGAAGAGGTCACCTTCACCTCCAAGCTGAAGGGCGGCGACCACGAGGGCGAAGAGGCCGAGGTGACCATCACCATCAAGGCCATGAAGACCCGCGAGCTGCCCAAGGCTGACGACGACTTCGCTCAGATGGTCTCCGAGTTCGACACCATCGACGAACTCAAGGAAGACCTGAAGAAGCAGGCCGCCCAGTCCAAGGAGTCCCAGCAGGCCCTCGCCGCGCGCGACGCCCTCATCGACCTCCTCCTGGACAAGGTCGAGATCGTCCTGCCCGAGTCCGCGGTCGACCACCAGGTCGAGCACCGCGTCGGCGAGGACGCCAAGCCCAAGGCCAAGAAGGAAGCCCGCGAGGCCGTCGAGAAGGAAATGCGCACCGAGCTGCTCTCCGAGGCCCTGGCCAAGAAGTTCGACGTGCAGGTCTCCCAGCAGGAGCTGATCGACTACGCGATCCAGATGTCGCAGAACTTCGGCATCGACATCAACCAGCTCTTCTCCTCCTCCCAGCAGATGGCCAACGTCGTGGCCGACCTGGGTCGCTCCAAGGCCCTCATCGAGGCCCTCAAGGTCGTCACCGTCAAGGACACCAACGGCGCCGACGTCGACCTGAGCAAGTTCTTCGGCACTGATCCCGCCACCGAAGAGGGCGCGGAGATTATCACCGAGGTTGCCGACGAGCAGGAGTGAACTGCGGCGGGCTGACCCGCTGACGAGTGACTAACTCTCACCTGAGGGGGTGGGGCGAGAGCCTCACCCCCTCAGTGCACGTGTCGCGTATAGGCACCGGATGCATGTGCCGGATGCATGTGCCGACAGCGAAACGACGGCCCGGCGCGCGCACGAGCGGGCATGCACCGGGTACGGTTGACATCAATGGGGCCGCCTGGGCCCGCGAACAGACGAGGAGGTACGCGTGAGCGTGCACAATACCGGGGCTGCCAGCGATGGCTCGCAGCTGGGACTGGGGGACGCGGTCTACCAGCGCCTGCTCAAGGAGCGCATCATTTGGCTGGGCGGCGAAGTCCGCGACGAGAACGCCAACGCGATCTGCGCGCAGCTGCTGCTGCTTGCCGCTGAGGATCCGGATCGCGACATCTACCTGTACATCAACTCTCCCGGTGGTTCGGTGACGGCCGGCATGGCCATCTACGACACGATGCAGTACATCAAGCCGGACGTTGTGACGGTCGGCATGGGCCTGGCCGCGTCTATGGGCCAGTTCCTGCTCACCGTGGGCGCCCCCGGCAAGCGCTACATCACGCCCCACACCCGCGTCCTGCTGCACCAGCCTCTGGGTGGTGCCGGCGGCTCGGCGACGGAGATCCGCATCAACGCGGACTTGATCCTGGGCATGAAGAAGGAGCTCGCTGCTATCACCGCGTCTCGCACGGGTAAGACCGTCGAGCAGGTGGAGGCCGACGGCGACCGCGATCACTGGTTCACGGCGCAGGAAGCCCTCGAGTACGGCTTCGTTGACCGCGTGATCGACAGCCCGCAGGAGATCGGAACGCGAGGAGAGAACTGATGAGCACCCAACCCTACTTCGAGGCGATCGCCCGCCAGATGCCGCAGGCACGCTACGTCCTGCCTGACTTCGAGGAGCGTACGGCCTACGGTTTCCGCCGCCAGAACCCCTACACGAAGCTGTTCGAGGACCGCATCGTGTTCCTGGGCGTGCAGGTGGACGACGCCAGCGCTGATGACGTGATGGCGCAGCTGCTGGTCCTGGAATCCCAGGACCCTGATTCGCTGATTACCATGTACATCAACTCGCCCGGCGGCTCTTTCACGGCGCTGACCGCCATCTACGACACGATGCAGTACATCAAGCCGCAGATCCAGACGGTGTGCCTGGGACAGGCTGCTTCCGCCGCGGCCGTGCTGCTGGCTGCGGGTTCGCCCGGCAAGCGCCTGGCGCTGCCCAACGCCCGCGTTCTCATCCACCAGCCCGCGATGGAAGGCATGCAGGGGCAGGCCTCGGACATTCAGATCGTCGCCGATGAGATCGACCGTATGCGCGTGTGGCTCGAGGACACAATCTCGAAGCACTCGGGCAAGCCGGTGGAGCAGGTGCGCCGCGACATTGAGCGCGACAAGATCCTCACCGCCCCGCAGGCCGCCGAGTATGGCCTGATCGACCAGGTGCTGGAGTCCCGTAAGGCTCTGTGACGCCTTTTCGTCACTGACGAGGCCGTGGCTTCCCCGCGCGTGAGCGTGTGGTGGGTGCCACGGCCTCGTTGCTATCTGCCTGGTCAGGCCTCTGTCACGCTGACAATTGTCGGCTAGAGGTGAACTTTTCATAACAATAGGCGTGGCTACGCGGAAAACTGGAGCGCGTGCACTACGTTATTTGCTAGTAAGTGCGAAAGCACATCCGACCGAACGGCAAAACGTTCAATACCTTGGAGGTCTCGTGGCTCGTCTGACTGATGGCGCGGAACTGCTCAAGTGCTC
>USPB01000198.1 GCA_900556405.1 uncultured Actinomyces sp. | reverse complement strand
CCGAGGTCCCGCTGCTGCTGGGCACGGACGGCCAGAAGATGTCGAAGTCGCGCGGTAACACGATCGAGCTGCGCATGAGCGCCGACGAGACCGCGAAGATCCTCAAGAAGGCGAAGACCGACGCCGAGCGACGCATCACCTTCGACCCCGAGGGCCGTCCCGAGGTCTCCAACCTCCTGATGCTGGCCTCCTTGGCCACGGGCGAGGCGCCCGAGGCAATCGCGGATCGCATCGGCGACGCGGGCGCGGGCACCCTGAAGGCCCTCGTCACCGAATCCCTCAACGAGATGCTCGCTCCCCTGCGGTCTCGCCGCGCCGAGCTCATCGCGAACGAGGACTACCTACTCTCCATCCTGCACGCCGGCAACGAGCGCGCCAACGAACAGGCCGACCAGACCCTGTCCGAGGTTCGCACCGCCATGCAGATGAACTACTAATCCCCCTCAACTCATATCGGAGGCCACCATGGCATACAACCAGTTCCCCGAGCATCCCGACGATTCCGTCGGCTCGTGGATGCTCACTCTCTTCGTCGCCGGCATCCCGGTGGTCGGCTTCGTCTACCTGCTGGTGCTCGCGCTCGGTTCGGGCGGCTCACCCTCGAAGCGTAACTTTGCGCGCGCCCTGTTCATCTGGCAGATCATCGGCATCGTCGCGACGATCCTGATGTTCGTCCTCTTTGGTGGTGCGATCATGGCGGGGCTGCAGAACAGCGGCTACTGAGCATCTCACTCATCAACGGAAGGTAGTTCCTGGACATCTGGGGGCTACCTTCCTTCCGTTTGAGTGGAATTCCAATGTATTGGACGACAGTTAAAATCTTGACAGACCGTGAGAGCGCCCTCCGTATCGCCGAGGCATGGGCATCGTTTTCTCCCGGACGCATCCATAGGCTAGTGTGGGTCTCGTGAGCGAGAAACTGTTGCCCCGTATCCCGATCATTGAAGTGTTCCCCGTCATTGAGGACGGCACGCTTCCCGCTAAGGCGACCGAAGGCGAGCCTTTCCCCATTCGTGCGACCGTGTTCCGCGAAGGGCACGACGCATTCGCCGCCGAGGCCGTCCTGCTGCGCCCGGACGGGGGTGAATACTCCCGCACGCGCATGGTGGACATCGCCCCCGGCCTCGACAGGTACGAGGCCTGGGTGGCCGCGAACACGCCCGGCGCCTGGTCCTTCCGCGTGGACTCCTGGTCGGACCCCTACGCGACGTGGCGCCACGATGCGACCGTGAAGGTCGGCGCCGGCGTCGACGTCGAGCTCATGCTCGAGGAGGGCGCTCGCCTCATGGAGCGCGCGGCCGAAGGCACGGCCTACGGTAACCCCTCCCAGACACGTCCCCCGGCCTCGGACATTGACGTCCTGACCGACGCGGCGCGCCGCCTGCGCGACACCAGTCATTCTGCCCAGCAGCGCCTCTCCGCGGGCATCTCCTCGCGCGTGCGTCTCATCTTCCGCGACCATCCGCTGCGCGACCTGATCGGTTCCTCGCGCGTCTACCCGCTCGACGTGGCCCGTACAAAGGCCCTGGCGGGTGCATGGTACGAGATCTTCCCGCGCTCTGCGGGGGCCTTCCAGCACCCCGACGGCACGTGGGTCTCCGGCACGCTCGCGGGGGCAGCGGACGATCTGCCGCGTATCGCAGGCATGGGCTTTGACGTCGTCTACCTGACCCCGGTCCACCCGATCGGCACGACGCACCGAAAGGGCAAGAACAACGCCCTGGAAGCCGCTCCCGGCGACCCTGGTTCCCCCTACGGCATCGGCTCCACCGAGGGTGGTCATGACGCCATCCACCCCGAGCTCGGCGATTTCGCTGACTTCGACCGCTTCGTCGAGCGCGCCCGAGGCCTCGGCCTGGAGGTCGCCCTCGACCTGGCCCTCCAGTGCTCCCCCGACCACCCGTGGGTCAAGGAGCACCCCGAGTGGTTCACGACCCGCGCTGACGGCACCATCGCATACGCGGAGAACCCACCGAAGAAGTACCAGGACATCTACCCCCTGAACTTCGACAACGACCCCGAGGGCATCTACCGGGCCGTGCGCGACGTCATCGAGCTGTGGATCAACCACGGCGTGACGATCTTCCGCGTCGACAACCCGCACACGAAGCCCATCCCCTTCTGGGAGCGCCTGCTCGCCGACATCAAGGCGCAGTATCCGGGCACGCTCTTCCTGGCCGAGGCCTTCACGCGCCCCGCCATGATGCGCACGCTCGGCGCGATCGGTTTCGATCAGTCCTACACGTACTTCGCATGGAGGACCGCCAAGCAGGAGATCGAGGAGTACCTGCGCGAGGTATCCGAGGAGACAGCGCACCTCATGCGCCCCGCCTTCTGGCCCACGACGCACGACATCCTCACCCCGCAGATGTGGGACGGCGGCACCGCGATCTTCGCGATCCGCGCGATGCTCGCGGCCCTGGGCGCACCCACGTGGGGCATCTACTCCGGATACGAGTTCGTGGAAAACGAACCTCGCGGCACCTATCAAGAGCCCAACAACAACGAGAAGTACGAGTTCCGCCCGCGCCGCTGGGAGGACGCCGAGCCGATCGGCATCTCGCGCCTCTTCACGCTGCTCAACGCCGCGCGCACCAAGCACCCCGCGCTGCGCCAGCTCCACCAGATCCGCATCCACCCGACCTCCTCGGATCGCCTCATCGCGTTCTCGCGTCACATTCCCGGCAAGTTCACCTCCGACGGCAAACCCGACACCGTCATCTGTGTGATCTCCTTGGATCCGCACGAGGGCGTGGATGCCACGGTCGAGCTCGATCTGGAGGCGATGGGCCTGGCGACCCCCGGTGGTCACATTACGGTCGTCGACGAGCTGGACGGACGTTCCTACGTATGGGGATCCTCCAACTGGGTGTCTCTGTCCCCCGTGACGCGCCTCGGCCACGTCTTCAAGGTCGAGCCCGCCCACACATCCCCCTGGGCGCAAGCCTAACGAGGCTCGTGCGCCCGGCGTTACCACCTCAATACGCCGGGCGCACGCAAGCCCTCCATAACACCCACCAATATGAGACCCGGCTCCCTTTTTTGCCGGTCAGACGCTAGACTTATCAACACCAGTGAACTGAGCGGTTCACCCATCTGGAGTAAGGAAAATCCATGAGCTGCGAACTTACGCCGATCCCGGTCAATGACGACATCCTCGACGCCGTTGCCTCAGGCTCCTACTACTCGCCCCACTCCGTGCTGGGCGCCCACCTTGGCGACGACGGCGTCACCATCCGCGTCGTCGCACACCTGGCCGACGCGGTCGACATCATCACGCCCACCGGCGCCTATGCTGCTT
The DNA here is from genome assembly GCA_900556405.1 of uncultured Actinomyces sp. Classification (GTDB taxonomy): domain Bacteria; phylum Actinomycetota; class Actinomycetes; order Actinomycetales; family Actinomycetaceae; genus Pauljensenia. The sequence continues at coordinate 438 of USPB01000198.1, read as the reverse complement.
CCCACGAGCGCGGCGGCATCTGGGTCGCGGCCCTGCCCGACAAGGAGATTCCCGCCTACCGTGCGTCCGTCACCTACGGCGATGAGACCATCGTGCGCGATGATCCCTACCGTTACCTGCCCACGCTGGGCGAGATGGACACCTACCTGATCTCCGAGGGCCGTCACGAGAACCTCTGGAACGTCCTGGGCGCGCACGTGAAGACCTACACCGACGAGCTCGGCGAGACAACCGGCACTGCCTTCGCGGTGTGGGCCCCCAACGCACGCGCCGTGCGCGTCGTCGGCGAATTCAACTACTGGGACGGCACGCAGACCTCCATGCGTTCGCTGGGTTCTTCCGGCGTGTGGGAGCTCTTCATTCCCGAGGTCGGCGTGGGTGCGCGCTACAAGTTCGAGATCCAGGGCCCCGGCGGCAACTGGTTCCAGAAGGCCGACC
>USPB01000197.1 GCA_900556405.1 uncultured Actinomyces sp. | reverse complement strand
TGATCTGCGGCCGCAACGCGAAGGCGAAGGACGACGTGGTCGTCAACGCGTCGGACCGCTGGCCGAGCGCACGCTTCGAGATCCGCGAGGTCGCCGTGCAGGGCGATCACTGCGTGCCCGAGGTGGGCCGCGCGCTCCTCGAGTTGGACGCGATGGAGGACGTGGACGTCATCGTGATCGCACGCGGCGGCGGCGCGGTCGAAGACCTGCTCCCCTTCTCCGACGAGCGCCTTGTGCGCGCCGCCGCGGACGCCCGCACGCCCATCGTCTCCGCGATTGGCCACGAGGGCGACTCCCCCCTGCTGGACCTGGTGGCCGACTACCGGGCGTCGACCCCGACGGACGCGGCTCGGCGCATCGTGCCGGACCGCGCCCGCGAGCGCGACGGCATCTCCCAGGCGCTGACCCGCATGCGCGGGGCGCTGGGGGCGCGCCTGGCGACGGAGCGCTCGAACCTGACGCTCATCGCGTCGCGCCCGGTGCTTCAGGGCCCGGAGGCGATCATCGAGGGGCATCGCGTGGCCCTCGCACAGAAGGTGAGCGCGCTGAGAGCAGCGATCGAGCGTCGGCTCGCCTCGGAGCGCCAGCAGCTGACGCGTTCGCGCGCGACGCTCACAGCCCTGTCCCCGCAGGCGACGCTGGACCGCGGATACGCCCTCCTGAAGACCCCGTCGGGCGCCCTCATCACGTCCTCGGCGCAGATCAAGAAGGGCGACCTCATCGAAGGCATCCTGGCGTCGGGCCGCATGGTTGCCCAGGTCGTAGGCGCCACGAACCCCACTCCCACCCCGAACACCCCCGACACAGACGCCTGATCCGCAGGGCCCGCCCCGGCCTCGTCCCCAGACTTCTCACGCAAAGGAACACTGTTATGACCACGCACGATCAGCTCCCCGATCCCCAGTCCCTCGGTTACGAGGAGGCGCGCGACGAACTCGTGCGCATCGTCCAAACCCTCGAAGGCGGGCAGGCGCCGCTCGAGGACACTCTCACGATGTGGGAACGCGGCGAAGCACTGGCAGCGCGCTGTTCCCAGATCTTGGACGGCGCTCAGACGCGTCTTTCTGAACGCACGATGACACCCGGCGCGGAAGCACGCTAATGTACATTCTGTAGATCCGCTCACACGCAGGTGAGGAGACACCATGACGGTGCAATCTGGCCCCCATATTCTCGCGATCGGCGAGGCGCTCATCGACGTCGTCATGACGTATGAGCAGCCCGACTTCCCCGTTGAGATCCCCGGTGGCTCTCCCGCGAACGTCGCCCTCACGCTGGGGCGTCTGAACCGGCCGGTGGCGCTGGCGACCTGGATCGGTCTGGACGAGCGCGGCCGCCTCATCGACTTCCACATGAACGATTCCGGCGTGCACGTCACCGCGGCCTCGCGCGGCGCCTCGCACACGTCGACGGCGCTGGCATGCCTGGACGAGTCGGGCGCAGCCTCCTACACCTTCGACCTGGAGTGGGCGCCGACCCCACCGATCAAGGTTCCGGCCACCGCTCAGATCCTTGAGGCCGGTTCGATCTCCGCGATCATCGAGCCCGGTGCTTCCGCGGTCCTCGACGCGCTGGCCCGTGGACGCGAGCACGCGCTCGTGTGCTTCGATCCAAACGCGCGTCCCTCGATCATGGGCGAACCGGAGGCGGCGCTCGCCTCCCTCGAGCGTTTTATCGCACTGGCAGACGTCGTCAAGGTGTCGGATGAGGACATCGAATGGTTGACGGGCGGCGCTCCCATCGACGAGGCCGTGGATCGTTGGCTGGGTATGGGCCCCTCGCTCGTGGTGGTCACGCGCGGCAAGCATGGCAGCGACGTCGCCACCGCCTCGGGTCTGCGCTTCACGAAGACCCCCGCGGACGTCCCGGTCGTCGACACGGTCGGCGCGGGAGACTCCTTCATGGGTGGCATCATCGACGCCATGTGGGGTATGGGCCTGCGCGGCGCAGACGCTCGCGAGACTCTGCGCACCCTACCCGAGGAGCAGGTCCGCGCGATCATCGACCGCGCGAGCGCCGTGTCCGACGTGACGGTGTCACGCAAGGGCGCGAATCCGCCCTGGGCGCACGAGCTCGCCTGAACCCAACGCACACGTTCACGAGGCCGGTCCCCCATCGGGGTCCGGCCTCGTTCGTTAGCTTGGTGGAGTTCGGCGCGCTCACTTGCCCATGCGGCGCTCACGCTGCGCGTAGGAGCGCAGGGCGCGCAGGAAGTCCACGCGGCGGAAGTCCGGCCAGTAGACCTCGCAGAAGTAGTACTCGGAGTGCACGGACTGCCACAGCATGAAGCCCGACAGGCGCTGTTCGCCCGACGTTCGGATGACGAGGTCGGGGTCGGGCTGGTCCTTCGTGTACAGGTGGGCCGTGATATCCGCGTCGGTGAAGGAGTCGGCGAGCTCGTCGAGGGTCTTGCCCTGGGCCGAGGCTTCGCGCATCATGGCACGCACGGCCTCGGTAATCTCGTGTCGGCCGCCGTAGCCGACCGCGATATTGACGGTCATACCCTGCACGTCGGCGGTGCGTGCGACGGACGCACGCAGATCCTCGGCCACCTTCTCGGGCAGCAGAGACAGGTCGCCGACGACGGCCAGCTTCCAGCGCCCTTGGTCGGCCAGGAGCGAGACGGCCTCGCAGATGATACGCAGCAGCTCGCCCAGCTCGCCGGCCTCGCGCGACAGGTTGTCAGTCGACAGGAGCCACAGCGTCACGATCGACACACCTGCATCGTCCGACCACTGGAGGAACTCGCTGATCTTGCCCGCGCCCGCGCGGTGTCCCTGCGAGGCGGTTGCGCCCAGGGACTTTGCCCAGCGGCGGTTACCGTCCAGGATGACCCCGATGTGGGCGGGGACGGCGGCGTCAGACAACTCAGCTTTGAGGCGACGCTCGTACATGTCGTAGAGCATGTTCCACTGGGCCATGGTGTCCCTCCTGATGCTGTCGCACCCCGCGGTGCAGCGTAGTCTTATGCCATCAAGGGTATCGCGCCCGGGGACGCAGGGAAACAGAAGTACTCTCGGAGTGCGAGAACACGCCTGTCACAATAAGTTACGGCGTAGTAACCTACGGACTCGTAAGAAATGTTGACAGCTCGATCGGGGGACGAATGAAGATCGCATCGCTCACGCCCAAGGAGTGGTTCTCGGGCCAGCTCGTGCAGATCAAGCCGAAGCTGCGCGGATGGCTACACCTGGGCGCTACCCCGCTGTCTCTCGCCGCATCCATCGTCCTCGTCTGCCTGGCACCCACGACGGCGACGAAGATCGGATCCGCCGTCTACCTGGCATGCTCCCTCATCCTCTTCGGCGTCTCCGCCACCTACCACCGCTTCTACTGGGCGCCGCGCTGGGAGATCATGTGGAAGCGCCTGGACCACTCCAACATCTTCCTGCTCATCGCGGGTACGTACACGCCGATCACGATTGCTCTCCTTGACCGCTTCGACGCAACCGTCCTCCTGTCGGTCGTCTGGGGCGGGGCGCTCGTCGGTATCCTCCTCAACCTCTTCTGGCCCACCGCCCCGCGCTGGCTGACCACCCTCGTCTACGTCGCGCTCGGGTGGGTCGCGGTCTGGTACCTGCCCCAGCTGTGGGCGGGCGGCGGCCCGGTCGTCGTCTGGCTCATCGTCGCCGGAGGCATCCTCTACACGCTCGGCGCGGTCGTCTACGGCACGAAAAAGCCCGACCCCTCCCCCGCCTGGTTCGGCTTCCACGAGATCTTCCACGCCTTCACCGTCGCCGCGTGGGCCTG
>USPB01000196.1 GCA_900556405.1 uncultured Actinomyces sp. | reverse complement strand
CTTCGCACGGGGACATATCCGCGTAGTCGCCTTCAGCGCGCGAATCGGCCTGCTGCGCACCTACATCCGCCGCGAGGAACGCACGTGGATGAAGGCACCGACGCTATGGGCCCCGAAGCCAAGGAGGCTGTAGCCCACCCCGTAGATGAGTGCACTGTCATTGAGGAACAGGTACATCGGTGCCAGGAAACACACGAAGGGCGCGAGCAGCCACAGGAGGCTAAAGCCCTCCTTTACGCCGTCCCAAGCACCGAAGCCCATCGCGAGGATCGGCAGGATCGCGAGCAGGATCAGGAACACGAGGCCCTTCACGATCTCCATCGAGTCCGAGACGCGCGAGAGACTAAACCACGCCGCCGGCACCAGCAGGTAGATGCCGAACAGCACGGCGATACGAAACCACGTTGATTTTGTCGTCCACCTCATGACTCAATGATACGTGAATGATCAGAAAGAAAATGGGATTCGACACCCGTGCGGATCCGGTGACATGACGATGCGTCGATGGAGCCAGCACCAAGGCTGGACCCCATCGACGCGAAGGCTGCACACCCCTCAGCGTCCCTACGAGGAGACGGCCTCGGGCAACTAGTTAGCCACAGAAGCTGCCGAAGAGGCCGCGCTTCTTCGGGACAGCGGCATACTCCTCGTCGGTGTGCTCCTTGTTGCACCACTGATCCGCGGGCACCTTAGCCTTCACCGAGTCGATGTGTTTGCCGCAGCCCTTCCAGGTGGTCTTTCCGCATACCTCGCAGGTGGTGGGTCGACACATGATTATCTCCTTGAAACTCGCGCCTCGGATCCTCTGTGGAGTCGTTGCGCATTGGTGGTTGTTCTATTCGTGATAGTGGATCTATCGACGCTTTAGGTCAGGCGGAGGAAAAGCTGCTCAAGCTCATCCATCGTCACCCTGTCCGCAGCCACGAACGATTCCGTTCGCGCCGACTCAGGGTCGGCCTCGTCCCGCGAGCCGACAACCTCCTGCGCACACTGCGACATGATCGTCGCAACCGCGAGGTAGCTGGCTCGTTTCATCGCGGAGTTGACGGCCGCGAACTGAGTCAAGACCTCCCGGCAGCTACCGTCCCCGCTCTCCAGCTGCTCGATGAGGGCGTCAAGCTGCCCTCGAGCGCGCTTGAGTCGGTTTACAATCTGCGTCTGCGTCGCCATGCCTCTCCCCTATTCTTTAACGAGCACCGTGGCGGCGCGGTCGCCGAGCCAAGCCCGCAGCGTTTGAATGCCGCCCGAGAGCATGGTCACATCAAAGCCTGCCGCGCGCACGATGCGGTAGCCGATCCAGGAGCGCACGCCCGCAGCGCACATGACGACGAAGGGTTGCTCGCCTGCGTTCTCATCGACCCAGGCACACACCTCGTCCAGGCGGTCGCGCAGCTGCGTGTGGGGAATGTTCAGGGAGTTGGGCATGTGCCCGGCAGCGTACTCGCCCGGCGTGCGCACGTCGAGGACCGGCATGTCCTCGGTGAGGGCGTCCGGGCCGGTAAGGACGAGCTCGCCGGTCATCACGTTGTGGGCGACCATGCCGGTCTGGTTAACAGGGTCCTTGGCCTGGCCGTAGGGCGGCGCGTAGGCGAGGTCCAGGTCGATGAGGTCCGTCGCCTTCAGGCCAGCCCGCATGGCGGTGGCGATGACGTCGATGCGGCGGTCCACGCCGTCGGCGCCCACGGCTTGCGCGCCCAGAATCTGCCCATCCGCGCCGACGTGCATGAGGATGTGCACGGGCTGGGCGCCGGGGAAATAGCCCGCGTGCTGGTTGGCGTGCGTGTGCACCGTGAAGTACTGCGCGCCCGAGGCATCCAGGGCCTGGCGGTTAGCGCCGGTCATGGCGGCGGTGAGACTCCCGATCCGGACGATCGCCGTGCCCTGGGGGCGCGGGATGGGGCGCGCGGTGGCCTCGCCATGCTGCGCGTCGGCGATCGCGTCGGCGACGAGGCGTCCCCCTCGGTTCGCGGGTCCGGCCAGGGCGACGGGGCGGTCGTGGCCTCGGCCGACCGTGGCGTCGCCGACCGCGTAGACGTCGTCGGCGCTGGTGCGCCCGTGCTCGTCGACGAGGATGTAGCTGCGGTCAGTCTCGATACCCGCGGCCTCAGCGAAGGCGGTGTCGGGGCGGACGCCGGTCGACAGGACGATGACGTCGGCGTCCAGCACGGTGCCATCGGACAGCGTCACGGAGTCGTGCTCCTCGCCGTGTGTGATGGTCTGGGCGGCAACGCCGGCGTGGACGTGTACGCCGAGGGCGCGCAGCTCCTGCGTGACCAGCGCGGCCATCTCGACCTCGAGGGGCGGCAGGACGTGATCGGCGAACTCGACGAGGTGGGTCTCGAAGCCTCGCTGTGCGAGCGCTTCGGTGGCCTCGATGCCGATGAACCCGGCTCCGAGGACGACGGCCCGCGTGCCCGAGGCCTCGCGCAGGGCGAGGGCGTCATCGACCGTGCGCAGAGTATGTACGCGCGGGGAGTCGAGGCCATCGATCGGGGGCCGACTAGCGAGGGCTCCCGGGGAGAGAATCAGGTGATCATAGGTGAGCGTGTAGACCTCGCCGGTCTCCGTGTTGGTGACCTGGACGCTGTGCGCGCCGGGGTTGATCGCCGTGACCTCGGAGTTGATGCGCACCTCGAGGTTGAGCACCGCCTTGAGCGATTGCGGGGTGTGGAGGAGGAGCTTGGCGGGGTCTTCGATTTCGCCGCCGACGTAGTACGGGAGTCCGCAGTTCGCGAACGACACGTAGCTGCTGCGCTCGAGCACGATGATCTCGGCGCCCTCGTCGCGCCTGCGCAGGCGGGCCGCCGCGCTCATGCCACCAGCGACTCCTCCGACGACTACGACTCGCATGCGCGGCTCACTTTCTGGCTCGGTGGAATGTCTTCTTTGCCTCCCCCAAGAATACCCCTGGGGGTATTTGAGAGCAAGGTTCCAACGCATACAACAGACCCCACAGCCTAGGAGAGGCTGCCGCATGCACATAAGCTCACCAGGACACTCTCCAAAATAACGACCCGCATGGAGGCACAACGATGACCGAACTCATTTTTCCTTAATTCTTTCGGAGACCTCACTGGTTCTACTCCGACTTTTGCGATGAATCGGAGTCACGGCTCGCCACATACATCCATATAATTCCGACGAGACTTTGCGCGCTAAACACACCTACCGGAATAAGTGGAGAAATGGTCTCATGATAGATTCCTTGAATAATGAAGAGTAAACCTGAATCTACATAAGCAACTGCTAAGCAAATGAGTGGGACTGAACCTGCTCGTTGAACCTGATACCAGGAGGACTCCGACTCTGATGCCGCCTTCGTCCTGATTCCCGCCCACATATTCGGAGGCAACTTGTCATTTCGCATCGCTCGCGCTAGAGCAGCCAAGCAGAATGCGGCAACAAACGTTAAGAGTCCTAGACCAAATGAGATGAGTCCGTCCATCTCTCTCCTGTCGACTAGGCGCGCCTTCGCGCCGGCTGGACCGACAGTTGCAAGTTTAGCGGTTCATTACTTTAACTGTCACCGATTACCTGAATCGATTAGATTCAAAATGTTGCGAAAGCGGGAAAACCTAGGAAAAACCGGAACTCGGGATCCGGATAAAAAATGGAGCCACCTGTCGGACTCGAACCGACGACCGTCCGCTTACAAGGCGGGTGCTCTACCAACTGAGCTAAGGTGGCAACCCACATAGTGTGCCATGAGTGGGGCCGCAAAGACGAATTAAAAACCGCAATGTGGCTCACACGCCACCTTTAGGCACTCGAAACAAGCTG
>USPB01000195.1 GCA_900556405.1 uncultured Actinomyces sp. | reverse complement strand
GCCCCAACGGCTGCGGCAAGACCACGCTGCTCAAGATCCTCGCCGGAGTCCTCTCCGACTACGAGGGCACCGTGACCATCGACGGGCATGCGCCCGGCGTTGCCACCAAGGCGATCGTCTCCTACCTGCCCGACGCCGACTTCCTGAACACCGACTGGACCGCCGCGGACGCCATCCGCGTCTACTCCACGTTCTTTGCTGACTTCGACGCCGACAAGGCCGCCTCGATGATCAACTTCTTCGGACTGCCCACCGACCGCCGCCTCAGCGAGATGAGCAAGGGCATGGGGGAGAAGCTCCAGATCAGCCTCATCATGTCCAGGCGCGCCCGTGTGTACCTGCTCGACGAGCCTATCAGCGGCGTCGACCCGGCGACTCGCGACGTCATCCTCGACGGCATCCTGCGCGAGTTTGACCCCGCCTCGCTGCTCATCATGTCCACCCACCTCATTTCCGACATCGAGCATTTCGTCGACTACGCGCTCTTCATGAAGGACGGACAGGTCCTTCTGCAGGGGGACGCCGACGACCTGCGGGCCACCCACGGCGATTCCCTCGACGCCATCTTCCGGAAGGAGTACCGCTGATGTACGCCAAACTGCTTGCCTACGAAATCCGGTCGCGCGCCGTGGCGGATGCGCGCTCCTTCGGGGCGTTTATCGCTGTTATCGCGGTTGCTGCGGGAATCGTTGCCGCGGGGCTGCCGGGGATCAGCGGCTCCACCGCTGTCCTCGCCTACGCCCTGTGCGCGCTCACGCCGGTCGCCTGCGCGATCGCGGCCCTGGCCGACTACTGGAAGACCCTCTACGGGCAGCGCGGCTACTTCACGATGAGCCTGCCGATTTCCGGAAAGGTCGTCTTCTGGGCGAAGAACACCCGCATCATGATTGAGTGCCTCCTGGCCGTCGTCCTGGCCGTCGGCGGAATGCTCGCCGTCGCGTCGGCCGCCGCGTGGAGCGACGGCATCAGCCTCGCGGAGTACACGGCCGGACCGCGTTCCGTCGTGGCCGGAATGCCCACTTTCACCGTGGTCGTCATGATCGCCGCGCAGCTCATCCTTGCGATGTCGTGGGTCGTGCAGGCCTGCGCCGCCATGACGATCGGCGCGGAAGGACGCTTCAACCACCTCGGATTCGGCGCTCCCATCATCGGTTTCGTCCTGCTCTACATCGTGAACCAGGTGCTTTCCACGGTTGGCACGTTCTTCCTTCCGCCGTCCGTCACGACTGATGGCCACTTCTCCACCGAGATCATGTGGACCTCGTACCGGGCGACGATAGGAACCGACGGCTACCCGAACGTCATCGGCATCGGCTCCTATGTCCTCGTGCCCCTGTTCGCCCTTATCCTGGGCCTGTGGGCCTCCCGCTCGATCGAGAAGCACACGTCCTTGCGCTGATGGCGTGATGCGCTGAGGGGTAGTCGGCGGTGGGATAGGGTTGTGATATCCGATCCCGCCGCCGACTTGTCTGTGAGGAGCGCTTATGACCGCTGGAGGACCGCAGTTTAGCGCCACACCCCAGAATCCCGACCTGCTGCGGTGGGTCGGCATTCAGGTCCTGCTTCTTGTCTTGGCTTGGGTGATTGGTATGATCGTGCGCCGCCTCCTAGCGTCGCGCATGACGATGTCCACGGCCTCGGCGACCCTCACCGGCCTCGGGGGCCTGTGGGGCGGCCTGCTGGTCGCAGGCTGGATCTTCTCCTCCTCCGATATGTGGCGCCCCGCGATGGTTGGCGTGGCCGCCCTGGTGGCCGCCGTCGTGGTCGTCATCGTCTCCCTGATCGTTGCCTACCTGCACCCGCGCCCCGGCCTCGAGCCCATCGCCGAGGTCGCCAAGCGCGGCGAATCCGACTCCTCCTGTCCTACGGGGCACCCGCAGGCGAGCGCGTGGTCGATTGCCTCCGGGAGATGGATCAGTGGCGCTGCAAGTTCGTCGCGAACGGGCTACCGGAGAGGATCTCTCAGGAGGAGTTCGACGAGGCCTCGGCTGCGTTGTCGGAGCTGTGCGCGCTGTTCGGGGTGGAGCAGCGGGAGGCGAAGCCTGCGCCGAAGGTGGGGGCTTCGACGCGGGTGCGACGCCCATGCGGGAATTTAGCCGACTCTGGGATCAGCTTGTCCCCGACAGCGGCCAGTGTCAGACGCTGCAGGGCGAGGTTATTCCCATTGCGGGGCGCGTCGGCTACGAGGTCTATGACAACGGCGGTATCAACTGGGATCGTTCTTGTGGGGTGCTGCTGGACCAGTATCTCAGTGTCGTGCGTTCAGGCTTGCTGATGCCTTCTCCGTCGCTCGCGCCGAGGCTGCTGTCGCCTCCCTGAAGAGCCGCTCCATGTCCCACCAAGCAGTCGACGACATCACGGAGCTGGTCGTGGAATGGGTGCGCCTGAACCCGGTACTGATGAAGATGGATGTGCCCGACGTGGGGCGGTGAGCAGGGCTAGGTGTAAAGCTCGCGGCGGTACACTGTGGGCATGGGTAAACAAATTTTTGGGTGGCTGCAACAAAGGCGTGTCGGGGTCACGTATGGAGCGGTTTGGTGTGTCTTTCTGGTCGCGAGCGCCTTTTTCTCCGGGATGCCGCTAATCATTATCGCTGCTCAAGTTGACAAAGAGAATGTGCAGTCGTTTTGGGTGATCTATTGTGCTTCGTTAGTGTTTCTTATTCTGGGTAATGTGGTAGGGCAGATTATATCTTGGAAGCGAAAATCGTGGCAGCAAAGTCGACCAATCCTGACGGTGCGGTTGATTCTTATCGCCGCATTTTCATTATTTTATGCATCTGTTGTATGTCTTCCCAATGGTATTGGTGAGGGATTTTATATTGGAAGTGGGACTCCTGAGTCGACGCTGGTGTCCTTACATGAGGTGCACTTCGTCATGATGCTCTCTTGGTTGGGGACGTTATTCCAGTCTGTGCTGATCGATTTTGAGGGTAGGCAAAAGGAAGTGAACAAGGTTATCGGTGGTACCCTCGCCGTCATAGGCATTGTCATGCCAGAATTGCTTAAATCGTGGTCTCTTCTCGGTGTGTATTGTAAGGAAAGTTGTACATCGAATCAGCTTGAGGCCTTCGTCCTGTTTAAGATAGGTATTGCGAGCGCCGTCGGCCTATCCGTGATGTTGGTTGTTGGCTTGTTCTTGGAATCGATCGTGCAATTCATTCGCTCACGTGAAGAAGAACTTAGTGCTGTGTCTAATGGGTCTTTGCCTGCTGGCTCTCACAATGCTGAGGTACCCGTTCCTGCGAGTGAGGTCGCTACCGCTTCTGACATGCAGAACAAGGAAAGTGAAGAGCTTCCTGCGTCATCGTCCGTGGCTACTCGTGTGTCTCAGGAGGCTGCCGATGGTGTGGTTGTCTCCGCACAGGCTACGGAGGCGCTGGCAAACGTATGTGGTTCGGGTGGTGCTGTGTCCAAGCAGCTGATGAGTGCCGCGGTGACTGGCGTTGTGGCGGGTGTGCGTTTCTTGGTCGTGAGTCGTCTTTTCGGTCGCCGCTGAATTGCCTTGCCTCGCGTTTCGACTGGAGCAGCGAGGCGTATCTCCACACTGATACTTGTTGCTAAGTGGCATTGCACTACTTGGCGCAGCATTGCACTGCTTAGTAGCTAGTGCAATGCCCTCCCACCTAGTGCATTGCTGTCCTATCTAGTGCACTGCTGCCCGTTCTGAGTGCGTTGTGTGCCGGTTGAGGGTGCCGCGGGCGGCTAGTGCCGCGATGAAGCTCGTTGCCGATGAGGTGTTACACCCGATCGGGAAGATTCAACCCCATCTGATCGGGTTGAA
>USPB01000194.1 GCA_900556405.1 uncultured Actinomyces sp. | reverse complement strand
TGCGGGCGGTCACGCGCTCGATCTGGACCTTCGCGCGGGTCTTGAACGCGCCTCGACCCGTCTCGTAGGCCTCCTTGATCCCATCGAGGCCCACGATGACGCCGCCCTCGGGCAGGTCGGGGCCGGGAATGTAACGCATGAGGTCGGCGACGGACGCCGAGGGGTTATCCAACAGGTGGATTGCGCCCTCGATCGTCTCCGAGAGATTGTGCGGCGCGATGTTCGTCGCCATGCCCACCGCGATGCCCGAGGCGCCGTTGACGAGCAGCTGCGGAAAAGCGGCCGGCAGGACGTCCGGTTGCATGAACTGATTGTCGTAGTTCGGGACGAAATCGACCGTGTCCTCGTCCAGCCCGGTCACCATGTCCAGTGCGGCGGGCGCCATGCGCGCCTCGGTGTAACGCGCGGCTGCCGGGCCATCGTCGAGGGAACCGAAGTTACCGTGCCCATCGACCAGGGGGACGCGCAGGTTAAACGGCTGAGCGAGGCGCACCAGGGCCTCGTAAATCGCGGAGTCGCCGTGCGGGTGGAGCTTACCCATGACCTCGCCGACGACGCGCTGAGACTTCACGTGTCCCTTGTCGGGGCGCAGCCCCATCTGATCCATCTGGAACATGATGCGGCGCTGGACGGGCTTGAGGCCGTCGCGTGCGTCGGGAAGTGCGCGCGCGTAGATCACCGAGACGGCGTACTCCAGGAAAGAGCCACGCATCTCATCAGACACGTCGATCTCAGAGATGTTCTCGTCCTTCTCGGGAATATCGACGACCTGGTCCTTCTTAGCCATACGCGCCATTATTGCGCGGGTCGGCGCTCATTTCGACTGGCGCGCCGCTTCGGGGCACAATTGGAGGATGGACACATGGACCCGTATCGAACGTGGGGGCTTCTACCCCAAGGCGGTGCAGCGTGCGCTGCGCCGGGCTCTGGGCAGCGCCGAGCCGCTCGCGACGCTGTGCCAGGTGGACACGGGTTTTGACCGGGGGTCGGTGTTCCGCCACCTGACGATCGCCTCGTTGACGGACCGTGCTATCGTCCAGCTGCACGTCGATGAGATGGACGGCGGTTCCGCGACGATTGCGACGGCTGTCCACCGCGTGGGAGACATCGCCGGATACTCGACGATGGAGGTCTACACGGACCCCGAAAACGCCACAGGTTTGTCTGAAATGACGATTGCGCTCGACCTGAAGGGTGCGCGCCGCCTCGAGCTTGAGCCCGCCCACTGTGACGACCCGAATTGCATGGCGGACCACGGTTTGACGGGCTCGTCTTTCCCCGACGACCTGACCTTCCGTATCTCGGCGGCAGCCGACGGGCGAGATGCACTCGACGAGGCCATGGCGTTCGTGGATCGACTGGCACAGCTGATGGGGACCCACAGTGAGTGAGGGCGCAGTGACGCTGCATCTGCCCGGCGCTGACCTGCCCCGTGTTGGTGATCCGCTCATCACGGACGTTGTTGCGGGTGGCCTCGCCGCGATCGATCCCGCCCTGCCCGGCGCGTCCACTCAGGCCGCCGCCTCACTCGGTATGGAGACGGGCGCCCACCAGCTGCTTCTCATCCTCGTGGATGGCCTCGGGTATGAGCTTATTGAGGAGTACGTGGGACACACTCCGACGCTGCGCCGCGTGCGAGGCGATGTTCGTTCGATTCATACGGTCGTCCCCTCGACGACGGCAGCGGCGATCACCGCCTTTGGGACGGGAGAACGCCCGGGTGCCACGAACATGGTGGGCTTTTCCGTCGCTTATGGGGGCACCGTCATGAACCTGCTCGCCATGGAGGGCGGTCCTGCGCCCAGCGAGTGGCAGCCGGTCCCCACGTACTTTGAGCGCCTGGCCGCCGCGGACGTTGCTTCTGCGGTCGTCTCCCCGGCGCGTTTCGCGGGCTCCGGTCTGACGGGGGCAGCCCTGCGGGGAGCGCGTCACGTGCCCGCAGAGACCCTTGACGAGCGCGTCAGCGCTGCCCTGCGCGAACTGCGCGCCGGCACGCCCGTTGTGTACCTGTACTGGTCTGAGATCGACCACGCGGGCCACGGGTCGGGCGTCGGTTCGGACAGTTGGATCGCCAATCTGGAAGAGTTCGATGCGGGGCTGGCGCGCCTGCTCAGGTCGCTGCCTGCGGGCGTGCGGACTGTCATGACGGCCGATCATGGAATGATCAACGTCGATGCGTCGCAGATCGTGGATGTGGCGTCCACTCCCGCCCTGTGCGAGGGCGTGCGCATCGTCGCGGGAGAGACTCGAGCAGTGCACGTTCACGCTGATGCAGGACGTGCCGACGAGGTGGAGGCGCGCTGGCGCGATGTCCTGGGGGAGAGCGCATGGATCGTCTCAGGAGAGGCGATCAGTGCCCTCATCGGCGCTGGCGACGGTGCAGCGGTCATCGGAGATTTCCTCGTGCTTGCACGAGGCCGTGGCGGGGTCGTCGACTCGCGCACGCAGAGCGCATCGGCGATCGCAATGCCGGGTGTCCACGGATCGCTCACCTCGACGGAAATGCGCATCCCGGTCGTGGTTCTGTCCTAGGAATTCACTGGGAGACGGCAAGCGGCCGCCCTGTGCCAAGAGCGACTGCCTACAGAGCAACGAGTGCTTAGGGCTTTGATCCGAACAGGATCTCGTCCCAGCTCGGTACCGACCTGCGGTTTTTCTTTGAAGATGCGCGGGCCATACGCGAACCGGTGATGCCCTGCGCGGGGACGGCCCCTGTCGCGCCTTCTTCAGCCTTGTCGGACGTCGAATCGGCCGGCGCAACGGCCTTCATAGGAATCGCCGGGGTCTGCTGCTCCTCAACCTGCGACTCGTTGGTTTTCTCTTCGTCGGAGGAACCAGGAGCCTCCGACAGCCACGGGAGGGCGCCCGACGAGGCCGGGGCCTCGCTCCTGGGCGAGCGCGAAGCAACGGGGATGGATCCGGTCGCCGCAGGGCGAGCCGACGGGATCTGGCCGGTCGCGGGGAACAACCCATCCTCGGACGCTTGGGCCGGTGTGTCGGCCTTCGTACGCGCGGAAGCGAGCGAATAGATGCGCGCGGAAATGGGGCCTGTAGAAGCATCTGGTTCGGTGGCCTCGGGTTCTTCTTCGCTGGCGATCGCAGCGAGGTACTCGGCTTCCTCGTCCACCTCGTCGTCCAAGTCCAAGTCGATCTGCTGACGCTTGCCGCGCACAGCGTTGAGCTGATCGAGGATCGCCTCACGGTTACGCAGATCCTCCTCGTCTGGATCAAGGGCGGGAGTAGGCGTCGTGCGCGGCAGGGGAGTGAAGATCGACGCAGTCGGGGACGCGGATACCTGTTCCGTCAGCCACTGCGCCTCCTGGTCGATGGCCTCAAGGGCCCCGGAATTCGACAGATGCCAGTGCGCAGCGTGCTCTGCTGCGCCCTGCACGAAGGTGACGATAATCTGCCAGGGCTCTCCGGCCTCGCGCGTGGCAGCCCACTCCAGGGAGGTGGGATCAACGCCACGAGCCGCCAGACGATCAACGACGAGATCACCCATCGTCGGACCGCCCTCACCGATGCGAACTGCGCGCGCACGGGTGAGTGCATAGTCCTTTTCCGCCTGAACGGGGGCCTCAAAGCGTTCCACGGCGCTGACTTCCATCCCGTGCTCGGAAGCGATTTCCGCAGGAGTGGCACCCGCACGCAGCAGTGCCTGAATGTCACGAGGAGCCAAGGTAGGACGAGCGGGGGCAAGCTCCACTCGCGGACGGTCACGGCGCGTCGCACCGCGGAGCTCGTCCGAGATCAACACCGAGTAGCGTTCACCCTGGGCATCGGTGAGCACCAGGGACTCGCCATCGGCGCTGGTCC
>USPB01000193.1 GCA_900556405.1 uncultured Actinomyces sp. | reverse complement strand
TGGGCATCAAGTGGAGCGGCGAGACCTGCGCGATCGTCGGCCTCATCTTCCTGGGTGGCGCCTACATGGCCGAAGCCCTGCGCTCCGGCCTCGACTCGATCGCCACGATTCAGTGGGAGTCCGCGGCAGCGCTCGGCCTCACGCGCACCCAGACGCTGCGTCACGTCGCCCTGCCGCAGGCCATTGCGACCTCCGTGCCGCCGCTGGCCGCCAACGTCATCTTCCTCATCAAGGAAACGTCCGTCGTCTCGGTCGTCGCGCTGCCCGACCTCGTGTACGTCGCGAAAGACCTCATCGGTATGTCCTACAACACCTCCGAAGCGCTGATCCTCCTGGTTCTCGCCTACCTGGTGATCCTCCTGCCCGTGTCCATCGCGGCCCGACTCGTCGAAAAGAAGGTGCGCCGTGGCGGATTTGGGAATTAACGTCATTTTCGAGGGCCGCAACCTCGTGCGCATCCTCGAGGGCCTGGGCGTCACCGTCGGCATCTCCGCGCTGTCCGTCGTGCTGTCGCTGATCCTCGGCGTGTTCGTCGGCCTCGGCATGCGCTCGCGCTGGCGAGCCCTGCGCTGGCTCATGCAGCTCTACCTCGAGTTCGTGCGCATCATGCCCCAGCTCGTCCTCCTGTTCGTCGCCTACTTCGGGCTCACGCGCGTCGCGGGGATCAACCTGGACGGCATCACCGCGTCGGTCCTCGTCTTCACCCTGTGGGGCGGCGCCGAAATGGGCGACCTCGTGCGAGGCGCGCTCATCGCGATCCCCCGCCACCAGTACGAGTCCGCCTACGCTCTGGGACTCACCCCGAGGCAGACCATGCGCCGCGTGATCCTGCCGCAAACCCTGCGCGCTCTCGCGCCCCCGGCCGTCAACCTCATCACCCGTATGGTGAAGACGACGTCCCTCGTCGTCCTCATCGGCGTCGTCGAAGTCCTCAAAGTCGGACAGCAGATCATCGACGCCAACCGCTTCAACTACCCGACCGCCTCGCTGTGGATCTACGGCCTGATCTTCGCGCTGTACTTCCTCATCTGCTGGCCCATCTCGCTCCTCTCACGCCACATGGAGAAAACATGGCAGAACTAACCTCCGACACCGCGGCCTCGCCCGAGCGCGCCACGTACTCGTCCGTGGAGAACCCGCAGCTGCGCCTCGTCGACCTCGACAAGACCTACCCCGGCGGGCACCACGCCCTGCGCGGCGTCTCCCTCGACGTCGCCGACGGTGAAGTCGTCGTCATCATCGGCCCCTCCGGCTGTGGCAAGTCCACGCTCCTGCGCACCATCAACGGCCTCGAGCCCATCAACTCCGGGCAGATCCTCTTCGACGGGACCGACCTGGCGGCCCCCGGCGTCTCCTGGCCCGAGGTCCGCCGGCGCATCGGCATGGTCTTCCAGTCCTACGAGCTCTTCCCCCACCTGACCGTCATGGGGAACCTGACGCTCGCCCCCGGCCTCGTCGCGGGAGAATCGCGCGCCGACGCGAGCGCGCGGGCGTTGAAACTGCTCGAGCGCGTCGGCCTGGCGGACCGCGCTGAGGACTACCCGCGCCAGCTTTCCGGCGGCCAGCGCCAGCGCGTCGCCATCGTGCGCGCCCTCATGATGGACCCCGAGATCCTCCTCCTTGACGAGGTCACCGCTTCCCTCGACCCGGAGATGGTGCGTGAGGTCCTCGACGTCGTCCTCGAACTGGCGCGCACCGGCATGACGATGCTCATCGTCACGCACGAAATGGGCTTCGCCCGCGCGATCGCGGACCGCATCGTCTTCATGGACGAGGGCCGCATCGTCGAGGTCGACCCGCCGCGCAAGTTCTTCGCCGACCCGGCGTCTGACCGAGCGCGCAAGTTCCTCGACATCTTCAGCTTCGAAGGCGCCAAGCTGTAAGCGTGTGGGGGCTCCTCGTGGAGGGGCCGGCCTTGCTGGGCCGGGCTGCTTGGTATGCCCGTGGGCGGCGGCAAGGCCTGGCCCGGCAGTCCCTTCGGTTCCACCGGCGCCCTCCAAACAACGGGGGCTTGGTGTGCTGTTGGGGTGTCCGGACATGTTCCGCCACTCGTGGCCCGCGAATGGGTCGCGTGGCGGTCTTCCGGTGGAGTGGTTGCGTGTTCTGGATAGGAAGTTGTGTTCTGGATAGGAACGACTCTTCTGGATAGCTTATTTTCCTATCCAGAACGCAATAACCTATCCAGTTTGTCGTTTCCTATCCAAAACGCGCACGTCTACTCCTCGGCCTCATGCATCGAGGCTCAGATAAAACCTGCAGGTCACTCTTTCGGGTTGCTTCGCGTTTTAGTCTGTTCCTAAGTGGTGTGACACCAATTAGCGGGGTATTACAACACTTCCCAGGGGGTGTAATGCTCCCTAACTGGTGTAATGCTCCCTAACTGGTGCAGTGCTAGGCGTGTTGGTTTGGTGTCTTGCTTGGGTGTCAGGTGTTTCCGGATTGTACGAGGTGGTTCCTCGCCAATGTCGCACGTAATTTCCCTGTCAACCTTTCAGTAATTGAAATAGCGTTGTTGCAATTCCAACGTTTCTGGGCGTAGGCGAAAACTGACCAGAGAAAATTACGTGCGAGAGTGCAAGAGAGGGTTGTATGTACCGCGAATGTCCGCGATAGCGCGGCTCAGGAGATCAGCGTCGACTGGTGGTGCACCATGATCAGGCGCTCTCCAGAAGTCGCCGGCGCCCACACGCTGGATTCCAGCGAAGCGCCGCCCTCCCAGCGCACCCGGTAGCGCGTCAGGAACGACCCGCCCAGATCGTGCGCGTCGATGCGGCCGATGGATGGGGAAGCGGGCGAGGGCCCCGCCAGCGACGTGGTCGCGCCGCCACCCGGCCAGATGCGCGTCGTCCGCTCGTCGGTCATAGCCGCCAGCGCCTCCTCGTCACAGCCGGTCCACGCCAGGATGAACTCGCGCTCGCGGGCGATCGCGTCTTCGGTGGTCATCGCGGGCTCACTCACGGACGAGGCCGGGGCTGCCTCCGCGGGTTCGTTCGCCTCGGTGGGCGTGGAGAAAACGCTGGGATGAGAACGGAATGTCGACGTGGCGGCCTCGTCGGTGGAGGCGTCGTGTGAAGCGGGAGCGCTCCCCAGGGCATCAGTAGTGGCGGGCATGTTGTGCGGCTCGACGGACGCAGCCACAGTGGTCGCGCCCTCATCCGGCTGATCCCCGGACGCCTGATCTGAGGACGCCTGATCCGCCGACGCAGCGCCGCGCGACGCGCCGCCCCCGAACCCGGGCCCCGGTTCGGGCATGCGCCCCGCCTGGTACGCCTCGGCGCATGCGCGCGCGAGGTCGTCCGCCCGCTCGTTCATACGGTGCCCAGCGTGGCCCTTGACCCACTCGAAGGTGACGCGGCGCCCTTCCATGGCCCGATCGATCTCCTGGATGAGCTCCAGGTTCTTGATGGGCTTCTTGTCGGCCTTCGTCCAGCCGCGCTTCTTCCAGCCGAGCCGCCACTTGGACACGACGTTGATCGCGTACTGCGAGTCAGCGAGGATGTGCAGCTCTTCGCCGGTCTCGGCCGTGGCCTCGAGCAGACGCAGAATAGCGGTCAGCTCGCCCAGGTTGTTGGTGCCCTGCGGCCAGCCGCCCGCGTCCCACGTGTCCTCGTCCACGTACCAGGCCCACCCCGCGGGCCCGGGATTGCCGAGGGAAGAACCGTCTGCCGCCGCCGTAATCGTCATGCACTCATCCTATCGGCATCCCGCTTGCCTGATCGGAAGGGGGACGAGGCCGGGGTCACTCGCGAGCAGCAGTAACCTCTACAGGGAGACGCCCACCTGGCCCAGCGCGAAGGCGAACTCCTCGCAGCGCGCCGCCCACCGG
>USPB01000192.1 GCA_900556405.1 uncultured Actinomyces sp. | reverse complement strand
GTGGGCGGCGGATCCGTCATCGTGCCCGGCATGGAACTCGCCGTCGGCGCGGGAGACCTGATCGCGCGCGGCACGTCCCTCCTCGTCATGATCCCCACTGGCATCGCCGGCACCGTCACCAACCTGCGCCATGGCATGGTCGACTCGCGCGTCGGACTCATCGTCGGCGCCTCCGCCGCGGCCACGGCCCCCGTCGGGCGCCTCGTGGCCACGTGGGTTTCGCCGAGCGTCGGCGCGATCCTCTTCAACATCTTTCTGCTCTCCATCATCGCCTCGACGATCCTGAAGATGCGCAAGAAGGCGCGCGCCCAGAGGTAGGGACGAGGCCTGGCTCGTTATCCGCGCGCGCTCGCCAGGGCCTCGGCGATGTCACCGCGAATGACGAGCGAACGATTCGAGATCTCTTCGGGAGCCGCCGCGTCTAGCGCCACGCACGCGTAGGTCGCCTCCGGAATGTCGAACACACGCCGCCAGAACGGAAACTTGATGATGCTCGGCGTATTCATACCGACGCCCAACTCGAGGTGAAGGACGCGGCCACGTGACGTGCGCTCCAGGAAGTCCTGATAACGACCGGCAGCCGCCATCCATCCATCGTCCTGAACGAAACGGTTGTCGACGCGCAGGTTGGTCGTCATTTCCTCCCCGCACCTCGGGCAACGGGGAATCAGCTCCGATGGGATACGCATGCCCTCCTGACTGGTCACCGCTTCACGCGCCCACGACTCGTTGTCGTACGTGGTGTCGTGGCAGGGGATCGAACACTGCAGCAGCCCGTAATCGCCCTGCGTGTAGAACAGGCACTCCTTGTCGAAGCCGGAATTTTGGAAACGGTGATCGACGTTCGTGGTGATCACGAAGTAGTCGCGACCGCGTATGAGGTCCAGCAGGTCCGCGTACACCTGCCCCGGGGCTGCCTCGTAGCGCAGCAGCGAAATCATGCGGCTCCAAAACGCCCAGCGCTCCTCCGACGTGGGGAAGGGAAAGAATCCGCCCGAGTAGGCGTCCGTGATGCCGCGCTCGGCGCGAAAATCCGCGAAACGTTCATCGAAAACCGGGCCCGAGTGATGGTCTCCGTCAGCGGCGGACAGCCCGGCGCCCGCTCCGATCAGGATCGCGTCAGCGCTTTCGATAGCCTCGCGCAGGGTGGTGGGTCGGTTCACGGTGTCTCCTCCGCCGTTGATGGTTCAGAGCCTGAGAAGGGCGCGGTACAGGGCCTCGTCGTGGTCGCCGAACACGTCGAAAATGACGCACAGTTCAGACGCGCCTGGGGCCTCAGACTCAAGGAAGTCGGTGACGGTTGTCACCGCGATACGGGCGGCCTCCTCCTGCGGGAAGCCGAAGACACCCGTGGAAATGCAGCAGAAAGCCACCGTGTTGAGCCCATGTGCGGCTGCCTCCTCCAGACATCGCCGGTACGAGCGAGCCAGGGCCTCCCGGTGCTCATCAGTGAGCTCTCCGCTCACGATCGGGCCGACCGTGTGAATGACGAAGCGCGACGGCAGGTGGAAACCGGGGGTGAGGACGGCCTCGCCCGTCGGGAATCCCGAGGGGCCGTCGCCGCGTGCACGCTCAGCCATGACCTCGGCGCATGCCTGCCGCAGTTCGAGCCCGGATGCGCTGTGGATCGCGTTGTCGATACACGTGTGCCCTGGTGCCCGGCATCCGAGCAGTGCCGAGTTTGCCGCGTTGACGATCGCGTCGACCTCCAAGCGCGTAATGTCGCCGCGCCACAGAGCCACTCTCGGATGAATCGGCGAGGCCGTGGTGTCCTCCCAGGTCACGGTTCCTTGACGCTCGCGCTCGGTGTCGAGGACAATCGCCTCGGCCTCCGGGTAGCCATCCGGCAGGGGAGCGGGATCGCGCAGGTTCATGAGGGCTCGCAGGTATGCGCGCTCCTGTGAGGTGTCCGAGGGTGGAATCTCGTAGCCCATGTCTTCAGCCAGCATGTGCAGAGCCGTGTGGACTGCATCGCTGTAGGTGCTGAGCGTGTGCGTCATAAGTCCCTCCAATTGTTTACATGACACGTAACTGTGTGATCTGGAGGTTTATTTCATCTTGGTCCCTCTTGCCCCGGCGCATCCCCTCTGCCTTTCCCAAGATTCTCGCACGTAATTTCATTGGGTCAGTTTTAGAGTGCTACCTTTTTCCTTGAAATGCCAACGATGGACATTCAAAACTTGAAGGATAAGTTGGGGAATTACGTGCGACATTGTTGGGGAACCGTGTAGGTGGCGTCGGTCGGTGACGTAGGTCGGTGACGGTGGCGCCGGCGGGGAGTGGACGGGGCTCGAATGTGCAAGCGGCCCCGGCCTCGTGCAGATGAAACCGGCCCCAGCCTCGTAGATACGAGGCCGGGGCCGAAACGTCAGCCGCACGCGCGACTGAAGCGGATCACTCGTCGGCGGCGCTGGGGTGCGTCATGTCGGCGGGAACGACCCACGCGTCGAACTCGTCGGCGCTCAGGAAGCCGAGCTCGAGCGCGGACTCGCGTAGCGACAGGCCCTTGTGATGCGCGTTCTTCGCGATCTTGGAGGCCTTGTCGTAGCCGATGTGGCGGTTCAGGGCCGTCACCTGCATGAGGTTGATGTCCAGGTTGTGCTTGATCTTCTCGTAGTTGGGCTCGATGCCGTACGCGCAGTGCGTATCGAAGGACACGCAGGCGTCGCCCAGCAGACGGATGGACTCCAGGACGTTCCAGGCCATGACGGGCTTGAAGACGTTGAGCTGGAAGTTACCCTGCGAGCCGGCGAAGCCGACCGTCGCGTCGTTGCCGAACACCTGGGTGGCGACCATCGTCATGGCCTCGCACTGGGTCGGGTTGACCTTGCCCGGCATGATGGACGAGCCCGGCTCGTTCTCGGGGATGATCAGCTCGCCGATGCCGTTACGCGGACCGGAGGCGTACCAGCGCACGTCGTTCGCGATCTTCATGAGGGCGTCTGCCAGGACGCGCAGCGCGCCCGAGACCAGCACCAGCGCGTCGTGCGCGCCCAGGGCAGCGAACAGGTTGCCGGCCTGCTTGAACTCGATGCCCGTCTCCTCGGAGATCTTCTTGGCGGTGAGCTCACCGAACTTCGGGTGAGCGTTCAGGCCGGTGCCCACGGCGGTGCCGCCGATGGCCAGCTCGCGCGCACGCGTGTCCGCGTACTCGATGCCGTCGAGGGCGAAGTCGATCTGAGCAACCCAACCGGAGATGACCTGGCCCAGGCGGATCGGGGTCGCGTCCTGCAGGTGGGTGCGGCCCACCATGATGACGTCGTCAAATTCCTTGGCCTTCTTGTCCAGGGTGTTACGCAGCTGGCGCACGCGCGGGTACATGTCGTGCAGCTCGGAGACGACCGCGATGTGCATGGCGGTGGGGAACGTGTCGTTGGAGGACTGGCCGCGGTTCACGTGGTCGTTGGGGTGCACGGGGGACTTGCTGCCCATGGTGCCGCCCGCGAGCTCGATGGCGCGGTTGGAGATGACCTCGTTGGCGTTCATGTTGGACTGGGTGCCCGAACCGGTCTGGAAGACGACCAGCGGGAAGTTGTCGTCGAGCTTGCCGGAGATGACCTCGTCGGCGGCCTGCGCGATGTAGCCGGCGATGTCGGCGGGCAGCTCGCCCAGCTCGGCGTTGGCCAGGGCCGCGGACTTCTTCAGGATGCCAAGGGCGCGCACCATGGGGCGACCCCACACGAAGGTGTTGCGTCCAATGTCGAAGTTGTGCAGCGAACGCTCGGTCTGAGCGCCCCAGTAACGGTTCGCGGGGACCTCAACGGCTCCCATCGAGTCGGTTTCGGTACGGGTTTCTTGTGCCACAGGTGGCTCCTTCGCGTAGGGCTTACGTACCC
>USPB01000191.1 GCA_900556405.1 uncultured Actinomyces sp. | reverse complement strand
CGGGAATGGTCGGACGGGACGTCTCTGGCAGACTCTGCTCCTGTCTAGGTGGCGTCCGGTGCTGGCCTGGGTGCCCATCGAGTCCGCGATCAGGAGGCGGCAGGCGGACTATTACGAGGCCTTGGCGCGTTCTGGTGCGACCGGTTCGTGTGAAAGCTTCGTGGAGTTCATGCTCGAAGCAATCAGGGAAGCCATTCTTCCGTACGCGCGGCCAGAGAGTGCAGCGGACGCGGAGCGCGCCCGCGCGCTCGCTTTCTTCCGTGACAACACGCGGTCAACCGTCGCCCAGCTCGCGCAGCACCTGGGGTGCTCGAAGAGGAGCGCTGAGCGCATCGTCGCACAGCTCAAGGAAGAAGGCGTGCTCGAGCGTCAGGGGAGTCCCCGTTCGGGCGTGTGGGTTGTCCGTGCGCCGGGACTCTAAGCTGTATCAGTAGTCCATGTGTCGGCGTTGAGACTCCGCAGCTTCATAACGAGTCCAAGCCGCTAGGGAGACAAGGAGGCCGACGATGAGGTACGCCAAAACGGTGCTCTTAACGGGTGGGGTGGAGCTCCTCGTGAGGAACGCCGTCGCGTCGGACGCCTGCGCGCTGCGCGAGACCATGCAGCGCACGCATGCGCAAACCGACTACCTGCTCTCATACCCGGACGAGCAGGGCGGCGACGATGAACAAGAAGCTCGCTCCCTCGAGGAAACGGAACGCAGTGACAATGAGGTTGAACTCATTGCCGTGATTGACGGGCGCATCGTTGGAAGCGCGGGAGTCTCAGCAGTGCGCAGTCGGCGCAAGGTCGCCCACCGGGCGCGCTTTGGGATCAGCATCCTCAAGGAGTACTGGGGGATGGGAATCGGTCGGATGCTGACGGATGCGAGCATTGACTGCGCTCGGCAGGCGGGCTACACCCAGCTTGAGCTCGAAGTGGTGGCGGACAATGAACGGGCAGTGTCGCTTTACCGGCGCGCGGGGTTTGAAGAGTATGGGCGAAACCCCCGAGGCTACCGGTCCGCGGATGCGGGCTACCAAGAGCTCGTGTACATGAGGCTGGAACTGTAGTGCCCCGGAGGGGAGCTGGCGGTTATGTGTCTAGCTTGAGGAGCCTAGCGTCGGTGTGTGGGCGCGCGGTTGTGGGTGACGTACCCTTGACACGTGAAGGTTCTCGTCGTTCCCATGGTCGCCCGCTCGCGGATGGGTGGACCGTGGTCGCGCGCGCAGCGCGTCGCACGTGCGTTCCGCGACGCTGGCCATGAGGCCGTGCTCGCGTGGGGAGACGACGGCAACTGTGCCGATCCTATCGCTCCGACGCTCGAGATTCCGGTGCCCTCACCTCTCGGCCTTCCCGAGGCCATCGCGCGCCACACCTTCCCCCTGGCCTCGCGCCTCGGCCTCATGGGCCGCAAGCCCGTGCGCAGCTTCGAGGAGGTCCTCTGGCTGACAGGTGCCCTCGACGAGCGCTACACGCGCGCCGCCGTCGACGCGCTCCGCACCCATATGCGAGCCATCCGCCCCGACGTCATCTACTCGGAATTCAACCTCGCCGCCGTCATCGCCGCCCGCGCCGAGGGCATCCCGTGCGTGGGCAGTGGCTCGCAGCCGACGACCGCCTCCTACGCTTCCAACCCGCGCAAATCCGCGGGAATTCGACGCCTGCTGCGCGAGATGGGAATGCCCGCCCCGGCCTCGTCCCTGACGATCTTTGAGGGGATGCGGCACCGCTTCATCCCGAGCTGTCCGACCCTGGAGCCGCAGGCGGGGGAGCGGGCCGTCTACTGTGGGTTCCTGGACGAGCCGCCCGCACTGACTCCGAGGCCTCGCGATTGTGCGCTCGTCTACTTCGGTGCTGGCAGCGTCCCCGCGGGCGTGGCCGTGCGCGCCGGGCGAGAACTCGCTGAGGTGCTGAGCTGCGACGTCTACGTCGCGGGCGTGTCCGAGGCTGTCCAAGCCGTGGGGGTCCACAAGGTGACCTGCACGCCCCGCTTCGACGTCGCTGAGCTCCTGCCGCGCACCCGCGTCTTCGTGCACCACGGCGGGCAAAACTCGGTGATGGACGCCCTGACCTACGAAGTTCCCCAGGTAATCGTCCCGGGGCGCGTCTTTGAGCGCCAATTCAACGCCGAGGCCGTGGAAAAAGCGCGCTGCGGCCTGACGGTTCATGCTCCGGGGCCCGCGATTATCGCGCGCGCTGCCCGCGCCCTCGTCGACGAGTCCGCCCTGGCCTCGGGAATCCGAGGGTTGCGAGCGGAACTGTCCTCGCTCGGCGGAGCCGCGCGCATCGTGCGCGAGGTCGAGGAGCTGGTCGGTTAGCCTCAGCGCCAGCCGCGCAGGATCGCCTCCAGGCCCCGCTCAAACTGGGCGTTAAAGTCGTAGCGGCCATCCAGGAGATCCTCAATGAGCGGGCGCAGCGCCTGCGCGTCCTCGGGATCGAGCGCGGCGCTCGCGGCCGACAGGTCGGCCGGCTGCTCGGGGGAGCCGCCCACGGGCGGAACGACCTCGGCGGCGACGAAGGCCGTCGTGTAGATCGACACCGCGTTGACCAGCCCCAGCATGTCCGCATTCGGCGTGAAACCGCGCCGGGCCAGCGTCACGAACACGCGCGCCAGGAGCGATAGCTGCTCGGGTGTCGACATCGGGTGCGTGAGTAGCAGCATGACCGCGCCCGGGTGGGAGCGCAGTGTTGATGCCAGGCAATGCGCGTAGGCGCGCATGTAGGTCAGCAGGGGCGAGGTGGGGGTGCCGTCGGTCGGTGCCGATGCCTCGGGTGTGGGCGTCGATTCTGCGTCGACCGCTCCCGTGTCCACGCGGTCTAGGAACGACTCGAACGTGAGGCGCCAGACCTGCTCGGCGATGCCCTCCAGCAGCGCCGCCTTGTCGGGGAAATGGCGATAAAAAGCGGCCTGGGAGACGCCGAGACGCTTTCCCAAAGACCGCAGAGACAAAGCGGAGAGCCCCTCCTCGTCAACCAGGTCGAGCGCGGTCGACAAGATGATGTCTCGCGATAGTGCGCGCTGGCGTGACGACGGCATGGACTCTCCGCTTCGGTGGTCGTTACTCCCTGTGATAACGGAACTGTATCAGTGCCAGCCCCGCGATCACGGCGAAGAAACCCCACAGGACGCCGATCCGCGCCCCGACGTCGGCGAGGCTCGCCCCGTCTAGGCTCACCTCGTGAATCGCCGTGATCGCCCAGTATGCGGGGGACAGGCGCGCGGCGTGCTGTGCCCAATCGGGGAACGAAGAGACCGTGGAGAAAGACCCGCCGATGCCTGCCGCCAGCATGCCGATGATGTTCGACAGGGACAGGGCCGCGTCACGGCTGCGAGACCACAGCGCGAGCGCGACGCCGAGCGCCGACAGGACCGCGGAAAAACTGAGAAGAACCGCAGCGAGCGCGACGAGGGATCCGGTCGGTCGATATCCGAAGATGAGGGCGCCGAGCGCGAGGACGACCGCGATCTGGACGGTCTGCATGAGGAAGGCAACCAGGGCCTTGCCCGTCAGGATGGACGCGCGCGAGGTGGGGGAGGCCTCGAGGCGCTCCCACGTGCCCCACGAGCGCTCATTGAAGAACGAACTGATGATGTTCTGCACGGCCAGGAACGAGAAGAGGATCGCGATCGATGGAACCGCTTGCTCAGCACCCGTGACGCCCGTGTAGCCGTCGGCCAGAAGCATCGACTTGAACGCCGGCATCATGAAGGGAATCAAGACGAGGGGGATCACCGTCAGGATCAGCGTGGGTGCCGGGTCGGTGAGCTGCAGGCGGATGTTCAGTCGGGTCATTGCCCCGAGTTGCTTAAGCTGCGACATGGTCACTCTCCTTGATGATCTGCAGATACGCGTTGTG
>USPB01000190.1 GCA_900556405.1 uncultured Actinomyces sp. | reverse complement strand
CGATTCGGGCCGCCCGCGTCATGGCCGACCTCTACGAGGCCCTGGACGGGTCGGGCTACAGCGACCACGAGGCCTCGATCTTCCTCATCCGCACCCTCTTTTGTCTCTACGGAGACGACTCGGGCCTGTGGGACCGCGACCTGTTCACGGAGTTTCTCGTGACCCGTACTCGTGAAGACGGCAGCGACCTCGGCGCACAGCTCGCGCTCCTCTACCAGACCCTGAACACACCCGTAGAGCGCCGTCAGTCGACCCTGGACGAGCTGATTGCCCGTTTCCCCTACGTGAACGGCGGAATCTTCGCCGAGCCCCTCAGCATCCCCAGCTTCTCTCTCGAGATGAGAGAGGAACTCATGCGCGCGTGCGCCTTCGACTGGTCGGGCATCAGCCCCGCCGTCTTCGGATCGCTCTTCCAGGCCGTCAAGTCCCCCAAGGCCCGACGCGAGCTCGGCGAGCACTACACGAGCGAGACAAACATTCTCAAAACGCTGGAACCCCTGTTCCTCGACGAGCTGCGCCAAAAATTCGCAGAACACACGCACGATCAGACTAAGCTCAAGGAGCTCCGTCAGGAGCTGGGAGAGCTACGGATCATGGATCCCGCGTGTGGCTGCGGCAACTTCCTGGTCGTCGCCTACCGCGAACTGCGCCGCCTGGACACCGAGATCCTGGTGCGTATCCGGCAGCTGGAACTCGCCCGCAAGGATAACGACGAGTTCCAGGCCACGATGTTCTTCGAAGACCGCGGAGAAAACGCCGACATCGCTGTTCAGCTCGACCACTTTTTCGGCATCGAGATCGAGGAGTGGCCGGCACGGATCGCGCAGACCGCCCTGCACCTGGCCCACCACCAGGCGAATCGCGAGATGGAGCGCCTCCTCGGCCAGGCCCCCTCGATCCTTCCCCTCAGCACGTCCGCCCACATCACGATCGGCAACGCGCTGCGCACGGAGTGGACTCAGGTGTGTCCTCCCTCCCCCACCGTCAGGATCGTCGGCAATCCCCCCTTCATCGGCCAATCCATGCGTTCCGAGGAGCAGACCGATGATCTCCGCCTCGTGTGGGGCGATGGCTACGACGGCTACCTGGACTACGTGACCGGATGGTTTATCAAGGCCTCCCGCTTCTTCCAATCCGTCCCAAACGGCGGTCGCTTCGCCTTCGTGTCGACGAACTCGATCGCGCAGGGCGCACCCGTCGCTTCCCTCTTCCGGCCCCTGCTCGAAGGGGGCTGGAGGATCCGTTTCGCGCACCAGACCTTCGCGTGGACGTCCGAGGCACCGGGGGCCGCCGCCGTTCACTGCGTCATCACGGGCTTCGACCGGGGAGCACCGCACGAGAAGGCACGCCCCGTGCTCTTCACATATTCGAGCCTGAAGGCACAGCCCGAGGCGTTACCGGTCAAGCACATCAACCCCTACCTGGTCGAGGGACCTGATATCTTCCTCAAGGCACTCAGACGCCCTCTTTCTCCGAATCTTCCAGAAGTGCGCTTCGGTTCAAAACCCGCAGACGGCGGGAATCTCATTGTGGAGGCAGAAGACTATCCACAAGTCGCGGCCGACCCGATCGCGGCGAAGTATCTGCGCCCCTTCCGCATGGGCCGCGAGGTCGTTCGAGGCCTCGACCGCTGGTGCCTCTGGATGCACACGGAAGATTTCGATCCTCGTGACATTGACCGTAGCCCCATCTTGAAAGAACGAGTGCGAGCGTGCGCCACTTTTAGACAAGGCTCAAAGAAGAAGGCAACGGTGGCGGGAGCTCAGACCGCTCACCTCTTCCAAGAGAATCACCAGCCGTCTGAGCCATACGTTGCAATCCCCCGCGTGGTGTCGGAGACGCGACTTTTCTACACGGCAGCACATCTGAGTGAAGACATCATCGCCGGTGACAAGGTATACACAGCTCTTGATCCCGATGGCTTCCTCTTCGCAATAATTAGCTCTTCGATGTTCATGTCCTGGCAGAAACTCGTCGGTGGACGCCTGAAATCTGATCTCAACTTCTCCAACAAGATCGTGTGGAACACTCTCCCGCTGCCCGCGGTATCGGACAAGCAGCGCGCCGCCATCATCGCAGCCGGCCAGGGCGTCCTGGAGGCCCGCGCGGAGCAGCCTGGGGTGAGCCTGGCGGACATGTACAACCCGTTGGTGATGTCCCCGAGCCTGCTTAAGGCTCACCGGGCCCTCGATCGTGTGGTCGACCGAGCTTTCGGGGCGCGCAAGGCCCTGGAAACAAACGAACAGCGCCTCGCGCTCCTCTTCAAGCGCTACCAGGAGATGACGGCGACAGACAGCTGATCGCACGTTCTCGACCGAGGTCCCCACGGATAGACAAGCGGGCGGGCCGCGCTTTCGCGCAGCCCGCCCGTCTCAGTAACAGCACTCAGTGCTTGGCGACGCTCACCGCGAGCTTGTCGCCGGCCTCGACTGTCAGAGACAGCGCGAGGGTCTCGGCGGTGATCATGTCGCGCCAGGCCTCCACGTCGGCCACGTGAGCGGCGGGAACCGTCAGCGACAGGTCGATACGGTCCGCGATGTGCAGGCCCGCGTTCTTACGCTCGTCCTGGACGGCACGCACGACGTCGCGGGCGTAGCCCTCGGCCTCGAGCTCGGGGGTCAGCTCCGTATCGAGCACCACGAAAGTGCCCGACGCCAGCACGTCTGCGACCTGTCCCTCGGCAGCGTCCACGGAGGTGGACACGGAGAACATGTCGCCCGTCAGCTCCAGCGGAGCGCCGTCAACCACGACGCCCGGGAAACGGCACGCACCGTCTTCCGTCAGCTCCCACTGCCCGGACTTCTGCGCCTTGAACAGCTGGCTCGTCAGCTTACGGACGGCCGGATCGAAGGCGCGCGGATTCAGGGACAGCTCGGTGCGAACGCTCAGGCCCGAGTTTTCCGGAGCGGAGAACACCACGGACTTCACGTTCACCTCGGAAGCGATCAGGTCCGCGAAGGGCTCCAGGGCCGCAAAGTGCTCGGAGACGACCTGCAGGGACGCCAGCGGCTGGCGCACGCGCAGCTGATGCGTCTTGCGCAGCGCGTGGGCAGCCGACACGATGGCGCGAACCTCATCCATGGCGGCGACCAGCTCGGGGGCATCCACGGCCTCGTCGATGACCGGGAAGTCCGTCAGGTGCACGGATTCCCCACCCGTCAGGCCGCGCCAGATCTCCTCGCTCAGCAGCGGCAGCAGGGGCGCCGCCAGCTCCATGAGCGTCACGAGAGCCGTGTACAGCGTGTCGAACGCCGCGCTGTCCTCATCCCAGAAGCGCTGACGCTGGGTACGCACGTACCAGTTCGTCAGAACGTCGAGGTAGTCGCGAACAGCCTCGCACGCGCCGGCCACGTCATATGCGTCCAGCGCGCCGCGCACGTCCTCCGCCAGGGTACGAGTGTGCGCCAGCAGGTAACGATCCATCTGCGCCAGCGCGGCCACGGCCTCGGGCGAGGACAGATCGATACGCTTGGCCTCGTAGCCCTCACCCTTGTTGCAGGCACCCGCGTACAGCGTGAAGAAGTAGTACGTGTTCCAGATCGGCAGCAGCACCTGACGGACGGTGTCGCGGATCGACTCCTCCTTGACGATCAGGTTGCCGCCGCGCACGACCGGGCTCGACATGAGGAACCAACGCATCGCGTCGGAGCCATACTTGTTGAACACCTCGGCCACATCCGGGTAGTTACGCAGCGACTTACTCATCTTCAGGCCATCGTCACCGAGAACGATGCCGTGGGAGACGCAGGAGCGGAACGCGGGACGATCGAAGAGCGCGGTCGCCAGAACGTGCAGCGTGTAGAACCAGCCGCGCGTCTGACCGATGTACTCGACGATGAAGT
>USPB01000189.1 GCA_900556405.1 uncultured Actinomyces sp. | reverse complement strand
AGGCTGGGGGGGTGTGGAGATTCCACGCCCCCCAGTTCTGATGAAATCGTGAGGAAAAAATGACACTGCCTTCGGAAAAACTTGCTGAGCTCGGCCTTGAACTGCCAGAGGTTGCCAAGCCTGTTGCCGCCTACGTCCCAGCCATTGAGGATCGCGGTGTTGTGCGCACCTCCGGCCAGCTTCCCCTGGAAAATGGCGAGTTGGCCTGCATTGGTGCGGTTGGTGAAGATGGTGCGGATCCGGAAGATGCGTACGAGGCCGCACGTATTTGCGCGTTGAACGCGATGGCGGCTGCGGCTGCAGTTGCGGGAGGTGTGGATCGCCTGGCCTCGGTAGTTAAGGTGACCGCCTTTGTTGCTTCCTTGCCGAACTTCTACGGGCAGGCTGCTGTGGTTAATGGAGCATCTGAACTGCTGGGCGAGGTTTTTGGCTCGCAGCATGCGCGTTCGGCTGTGGGTGTTGCAGCCTTGCCGCTGAATGCATCGGTTGAGGTTGAGGTGGAGTTTGCACTCCGTTCCGAGTGAACGGGATCGCTCAGCGCTCTATTTAGCAAGGAATTAAACTGAAATAAAGGTTTGTGTGCGGGCGTTCCTGTGAATACCCGCTGGTTAACAGCTTTATTCCAAGGAAGAGGACGAAATGACAGAGACTTTGCCCGAGGCGGCAGCGCCGGGAACTGGACAGCAATTCAAGCTGGTTGACGTATCGACCACCCCCTCTGAGGGCGGATGCGGTTGCGGTTGTGGCGGCCACGGAAAGAAGGAACAGGCTGCTCCTGCAGCACCTGCAACTGAGTCGCACGGAGGCTGCGGCTGCGGTGGACACGGACACAAGGCTGAGGCCGCACCTGCACCCCAGTCACACGGTGGTTGCGGTTGTGGCGGACACGGCGCTCAGGAAGCTCCGAAGGCTGAGGCAGCTGCTCACGGTGGTTGTGGCTGCGGTGATCACGGTCAGGGAACCGCTCATGTCGTATCGCAGGATCCCGCCGTCCGTGAGGACGAGCTTGTTATTCACTCCCTGCCCAAGGTTGTCCGCCATGCTCTCCTCTTTGCTGCGATGGATAACCTGCCGCTTGGTGCATCGCTGATCGTTGTTGCTCCGCATCAGCCCGTCCCGCTCTTCAATTACCTGCAGGAAAGCGAATCGCACTACCGCGTCGAGACCATCGAGACCGGTCCGGTCGACTGGCGCTACCGCGTGACGCGTCTGTCCTGATCTTCGGACGCTTATTGCCCGCGAGCCCCGCGCTCGCGGGCATTTCAGTTTCAATACAAAAGCCCGAGATATCAACGAGGTTTTCGCTGATATCTCGGGCTTGTCTGAGCCGCCTGTGGGAATCGAACCCACGACCTATTCATTACGAGTGAATCGCTCTGCCGACTGAGCTAAGGCGGCCGCGCCTGCCGTTCCACCGTTTCCGGGGCGTGCAGGCAACGGCACAACTCTACTGGACACATCGCGCCGAGCGCAAACCAGGACACCCCACAACGGGATGTCGTGGGTCACGTCCTACTGGCACATGAGGCCGTCGGCGGGCACGGTCCCCTTCACGAAGTACTCCTCAACGGCGCGTGTGACGCACTGGTTGGCGCCGCGACGGTACGCGGTGTGGTTCCATCCTTCGACGGTCACCAGAACGCCGCTGGAAAGCTGCCCCGACAGACCCTGTGCCATGGAGTAGGGGGTCGCCGGGTCGTGGGTCGTGCCGATGACGACGATGGGGGCGGCGCCCTGCGCGGTGATGCGCGAGCGCTTAGCATGCTTCGTCGGCCATGCCTCAAGGCCGGCCGACGGGTAGCCCACGTACTTGCCGAGGATCGGCAGTTCGCTCTTCAGGGTCGCGACCTGCGCGGCCCACTGGTCGATGTTTCCTTCGGGCGTGTAGTCCAGGTTGTTGATCGCGTTGATGGCGTCCGTGGAATTGTCCTGGTAGGTGCCGTCGGGGTTGCGCGAGTTCAGCGTGTCAGCGATGGCCAGCAGGCCGCTGCCGTCCCCCTTCTGCCACGCCACGCCAAACGCCTGGGTCAGCTGCGGCCACCATTGGGTGTTGTACATGGCGCCGGTCAGCGCGGTGACGGCCAGGTTCTCGGTGAGGGGACGCGCGGGGTCGTGCGTGGACATCGGACTGTCTTCGAGGGAGTCGAGGAAGGAGCGCACGGTCTGGATGCCCTCGTCGAGGCTGCGTCCCATCGGGCACGAGGACTGGGTGGCGCAGTCGGAGATCCAGTGTTGGAGCGAGGCGTCGAGGCCTCGCATCTGGAGGGCC
Source organism: uncultured Actinomyces sp. (assembly GCA_900556405.1). Taxonomy (GTDB): domain Bacteria; phylum Actinomycetota; class Actinomycetes; order Actinomycetales; family Actinomycetaceae; genus Pauljensenia. Next base: position 1,591 of record USPB01000189.1, on the reverse strand, counting down.
GAGACCTCGTTCACGCTGAGGGTGGGGTCGAGGGCACCGTCGAGGACGAAGCGGCCGACGCGCTCGGGGAAGAGCCCGGCGTAGGTGGCGCCGAGGAAGGTGCCGTAGGAGTAGCCGAGGAGGTTGAGCGTCTCCTGGCCGAGGACGGCTCGCACCATGTCGAAGTCGCGGGCTGCGCTGACGGTGTCGATGTGTTCGAACAGGCTACCGGAGTGTTCGCGGCAGCCCGCCGCGACGGTGCGTGAGTCTTCCTGGGCGGCAGCGACCGCGGACTGGGGGGATTCGTCGCCGGTGTCGATGTCCTCGTCTTCGCCGGCGTTACGTTCGTCCTTCTCCGCGTCGGTCATGCAGAAGACGGGGGTCGAGTCGCCGACTCCTCGGGGGTCGAGGGCGACGATGTCGTAGGACTTGACGATGGCCTCGCCGATTCCCTGCGCCGCGTAGTAGGGCAGCGAGGAGACGACGGCGCCACCGGGGCCGCCCGGGTTAATGAAGAGGGCGGGCGCGCTCTCGACGCCGGAGCGGTGGATGGCGAGCGCGAGGGTGATCTGGTCGCCGTCGGGGTTGGACCAGTCGAGGGGCGCCTTGAGGAAGGCGCACTGGTACTCGCTCGCGTCGGAGGAGTCGACGCCCTGGTAGGAATCAAAGGTTCCCTGCGCGCACGCGCCCCAGGAGATCTGCTGCTCGTAGTAGGACTGGGTGGAGCCCGACTGGACTGGGATCGGCGCGGACGAGGAAGTGGCCGTCGTCTGGGGTACCGGACCCTTGCGCTGGGTTCCGTAGTAGCCGATGACGGTCAGAACGATCGCGACGACGGCGAGGATAGCGACGGCGCCGGCCGCGATAGAGCGAGTCTTCATGGCCCCGATTGTAACGGAGAAACGCCGGGTCAGTTTTCAGGCCTGGGGGCGCAGCGATATCGCCATGTCTTCGAGGACCAGCAGGGGGTTTCCGTTCGACACGAGGCGCTTGCGAGCGGTTTCGATGTGGTCGACGCGCGCGAGGGTTTGGCGGGGCGTGGAATCGCGGGCAATCTGGCTCACCAGGTCGGCGAGGTCGGTGTTGATGAGTTCGCCGTCCCCGCCCACTTGGACCATGAGGACGTCGCGGTAGATCGCGAGCAGGTCGATGAGGGCGCGGTCGATCGCGTCGGTGAGGGCGCGCTTGGAGCGGCGCTTCTGGTCTTCCTCGAGCTGGCGGATCATCGTGCGCGAGGCCTTGGTGGCACTCTCGCCTTCGTCCATGCCGAGCTGGCGCATCAGTTCGGCCTTTTCGCGGGCGTTGCGTTCGCTGACTTGAGCGTCGGCCTGGGCTTTCGCGGTCTCGAGGAGGCGGTCGGCGGCCATGACGGCCTCGCCGACGCTGCGCACGGACGCAGGGGCGGTGATGATCGCGCGGCGGCGTTCACGCATCTGGGGGTCGCGGGCGAGCGCGCGCGCCAGGCCGATGTGCGACTGGGCGGCGCGCGCGGCCTCGAGGGCGACCTCGGGAGTGGCGACGCCCTCGCGCACGAGCAGGTCGGCGACGGCGGCCGCAGTGGGGATACGCAGGCCGAGGTGGCGGCAGCGCGAGCGGATCGTGGCGATCATGT
>USPB01000188.1 GCA_900556405.1 uncultured Actinomyces sp. | reverse complement strand
AGACGAAGTTCGCGCGCGAGGAGTGGGTGCACCGCATCCCCTGAGCGCGCTCGCTATTGTGGCCCGCTTCGGTGTCGTTTCGACGAGGTCGGGGCGGGCTCTCGCGTTTAACAGCGGGCGGTCTTAGAAGAGCTTGAGTGCGATCACCCCGTGGATGATGAGCTCGACGCCGATGACGAGGATAAGGAAGCCCATAATTCGTACGATCGCGCCGACGCCGGTAGCTCCCAGCTTGTCGATCCAGGGCGTTCCGTAGCGCAGAAGCACTGCGATGGCAGCGGCCGTGATTAGGATGCCCAGGACGATTCCGATGTGAAAACCGATGGCGGTGTTGCGGGCTGCTAGCGCGATGACGACGCCGATCGAGCCGGGTCCTGCGATGAGGGGGAGCGCCATGGGGGAGAAGGACACATCCGTCTTGGCTGTCGCATGCTGGGCTTCCTCGTCGGTGGAGCGCCTCTTGTTTTCCAACATCGAGAAGCCCGAGTGCGCGACGACCAGGCCGCCGGCGATCTGCAGCGAGGGTAGGTCGAAGCCGAAGAAATGCATGATGAGCGAGCCGCAGACAGCAAAGGCCGTCAGGATCGCGAACACGTAGATGCCGGTCTTCCATGCCTGCGAGCGGATTGCAGCGGGGGTGTTACCGGCGGTGAGGCCAGCAAAACCGGCGAGAGCGCCGATCGGGTTGGTGATCGGCGCGAGGGCCAGGATCGACGCTGATATTCCAGCGAGAACGGTCATCATGGAGACAATCCTAGTCGGCGCTGTGCTCGCGCGAACGATCGGTCCGATCAGGCGCGGCGGGCGCCGAAGATCGCGGTGCCCAGGCGCACGATTGTCGCCCCCTCGGCAATGGCCCACTCCAGGTCGCGGCTCATACCCATCGACAGCGCCAGGTCCGACTCTTCGACGCCCAGGCGCGCGGCCGCCTCGTCCCTGATGCCGCGCAGCTGCGCGTACGCGGCGCGCACATCGGCCTCGACGGGGGAGTTCAAGCCCACCGTCATGAAGCCAGTGAGCTGCAGGTGGGCCGAGGCCTCGACCGCGTCAATCAGCTCGGAGACGTCGGCGGGAACGCAGCCGTGCTTCGTGGCCTCGCCCGAGACGTTCACCTCGACGAACACCGGGAGCGCGCCGGTCGCGCGCGCGTCGATTTTCGAGGCCAGGGCGGGGGAGTCCAGCGACTCGATTGCGTCCACGCAGGCCAGTGCGTGGTTGATCTTGTTGGACTGCAGAGGCCCGATCAGGTGGATGCGCGCGCCGGGCACCTCGCGAATCGCCTCCGCCGTCGCGCGCGCCTCCTGCACGCGGTTATGGCCGAGCAGGATGGGCAGGCCCGCCTCGCGCAGGGCAGCTGCGGCAGCCCGGCACTCCTCGGGCGTGCGCGTCTTGACCGCCAGCTCCAGGTGCACCGAATCCGTGCGCCCGCACGCGGAGGTAGCGCGGTCGATGCGGTCGCGGGCAGCGGCAATGGCCTCGGGAATGCTCATACCCTCATGGTAGACGGGCAGGCGCTATCAGGGGTTAATCAGGGGTGACTCAGGGGCATCTGAGCGGCGCGGCGTGTCAGACTAGTATGTTCACAGAACAACGAAAGGACACGCCATGCGTACCCTGCTCAACATCATCTGGTTCTTCTTCGGAGGACTCCCGCTCTTCCTGGGATATCTCCTCGCGGGTGTCGTCGCCTGCATCTTCATTGTCACGATCCCCGCGGGCGTGGCCTGTTTCCGCATCGCCGGATACGTGCTGTGGCCCTTCGGTAAGCGCGTCGTCGACCAGCCGGGCGCGGGCGCGGGCTCGGCTCTCATGAACATCGTGTGGTTCCTCGTCGCCGGCCTGTGGCTCGCCATCGGCCACGTCACCACCGCCGCCGCGCAGGCCATTACGATCGTCGGCATCCCGCTGGCCATCGCCAACCTCAAGATGATCCCGATCACCTGCTTCCCCTTCGGCAAGGCCGTCATCGACGACCCGACCGCATCCATCCTCTGACGCGTCCTACACTGGGGTCATGGCTCGTAAACACAACAAAGAACACGGCGGTGGCCCCACCCACGCCATTGAGGCGCTCACGGCGGCCGGCGTTGCTTTTACCATCCACGAGTACGAGCACGACCCGGCCGCCCGGGCGTTCGGCGAGGAGACCGTCAAGAAGCTGGGGATCGACCCCACCCAGGCCTTTAAGACGCTCATGGTGCGCCTGGAGCCCTCCGGTGAGTTCGTCGTCGGTTGCGTGCCCGCTCTGGCTCACCTGTCCATGAAACTGATCGCCAAGGCCGCAGGTGCCAAGAGCGCCGCAATGGCCGACCCGGCCGTCGCACAGCGCCGCACCGGCTACGTCGTGGGCGGCATCAGCCCGCTCGGGCAGACGACCTCGCACCGCGTGTTTATTGATTCGGCGTGCCTGGACCACGAGACCATGATCGTCTCGGGCGGGCGCCGAGGCCTCAGCGTCGAGCTGAGCCCCCTCGACCTTGTCGAACTGACGAACGCGGAGGTCACGGACCTCGCCCAGGTCTGACCCGGCCTCGTTCCGCGCGGGTTCCTCAGCCTCGTCGCTTGTTTCTGCCCGGCTCTGTCGTGTGTTTTCGCTCGGCCCCTGCCTCGTCGCGCGCGGGTGCCCCGGCCTCGCCCCAGCCGCTGATACTCCCGCGCCCCCCAAATTTCGCACGTAATTCCCTCAGCCCTCCTTCAGGTTTTGAAGATTGGTCGTTGAAATCATGCGGTTTCTGAGCTCTCAAGGCCGATCCGAATAACGAATTACGTGCGACGTTGTTGAGGAACCCTGCTGGGAAGTGCTACCTCGCGTCCACGACTCGTGCCGATCCGATGCCGTGACGCGGTCCGTATTAGCGCGTAGATCGCTCGACGTACAATGAGCGCACCCGGGTGAGGTGAGAGTGGATGAACGAGGAGACTGTGATCGTGTCTGCAGATCTGCGGTACAACGAAGAGACTGAGGCAGCCATGCGCGAGGCTCGCGAGATTACTGCTGGGCGTCTCTCTGCAGCGCGCTATGGCTCTGCGGCGGAGGCGTTTGGGGAGAACGATGACAACTGACATGACTGAACTGAGCCGCCGCGGGTGCGCCGCCTACTGGGTGGTTGCCGCCCTCGCCTGGGCGGGCGTCGCCGCCACCCTCATCATTACGGCCTTCGATGGCTACGCTGCGCCGACCTACGTCGAGGAGGGGCTCTTCGCGGGCGCCGCCCACGGCTGGGCGGGCGCGCCCGAGCGTCTCATCAATTGCCTGTCCTACTTCACCGAGCTGTCCAACATTATGGTTGCGATCATCTCGACCGTTCTCGCGCGCCGAGGCCGCGTCGGGGCGTGGGGGAGGGCCACGCACCTGTGCGCGCTCATGATGATCACCGTGACCGCGATCGTCTACGCTACGCTGATCGGCCCCTACGAGACACTGTCTGGCTTCGCGCTCGTCACCAACCCGCTGCAGCACATCGTCGTCCCCGCCGCCTTCGTGGGCACAGCTGCGCTCGTGGGGCCGCGCGGCGGCATCACGTGGGCGACGCTGGGGCGCGCCCTGCTGATCCCTGTGGCGTGGGTGGCGTACACGCTCGTGCGAGGCTCCTTCACGCACCAGTACCCCTACGGCTTCGTGAACGTGTGGCGCATCGGCTACGCGCAGGTCGTTATCAACATCGTGGCGATCCTGATCGGCGCCCTGGTCTTCATGACGCTCTTCGCGGGCGCCGACTGGCTGATTCGCAAGGCATCCCGGCGCTGACGGTCTGTGCATCTCCCGGACACGGTCTCGTCCGAGGCCGCTAGAGTGAGTCTATGAGCAACGAACCCGGGCTTGTTCCTGAACTTGTCGTCACCGATTACGAGGCATCGCGCCGTTTTTGGTGCGACCTCGTCGGTTTTTCC
>USPB01000187.1 GCA_900556405.1 uncultured Actinomyces sp. | reverse complement strand
CCGGGCACGCCCGTGAACTTCTCAGCCATGTACATGTTCTGCGAGAGGAACTGCTCGATGCGGCGCGCACGCGCGACCGTCACCTTGTCGTCCTCGCTCAGCTCGTCGACACCGAGGATGGCGATGATGTCCTGCAGCTCCTTGTTCTTCTGCAGGATCGCCTTGACGTGCGTCGCGACGTCGTAGTGCTCGCGACCCACGAGGGCCGGGTCGAGGATGCGCGAGGTCGAGGCCAGCGGATCCACGGCGGGGTAAATACCCTTGGCCGCGATCTCACGGGAAAGCTCGGTCGTCGCGTCCAGGTGAGCGAAGGTCGTCGCCGGAGCCGGGTCGGTGTAGTCGTCGGCGGGAACGTAGATCGCCTGCAGCGAGGTGATCGAGTGGCCGCCAGCCGACGTAATGCGCTCCTGAAGCAGACCCATCTCATCAGCCAGGTTGGGCTGGTAGCCCACGGCGGAGGGCATGCGGCCCAGCAGCGTGGAGACCTCGGAACCCGCCTGGGTGAAACGGAAGATGTTGTCGATGAACAGGAGGACGTCCTGGTGCTGAACATCGCGGAAGTACTCCGCCATGGTCAGGCCCGTCAGGGCGATGCGCAGACGCGTGCCCGGCGGCTCGTCCATCTGGCCGAAGACGAGGGCGGTCTTGTCGAAGACTCCTGCCTCTTCCATTTCGCCGATCAGGTCGTTGCCTTCACGGGTACGCTCGCCGACGCCGGCGAACACGGAGACGCCGCCGTGGTCCTGAGCCACGCGCTGAATCATCTCCTGGATGAGGACGGTCTTGCCGACGCCCGCACCGCCGAAGAGGCCGATCTTGCCGCCCTGCACGTAGGGGGTCAGCAGGTCGATGACCTTGATGCCGGTCTCGAACATCTTGGTGCGCGCCTCGAGCTGATCGAAGGCCGGGGGCTGGCGGTGGATCGGCCAACGCTCCTTGATGTCAAGGGTCTCGCCCTCTGCGAGGTTGAGGACGTCGCCGGTCACGTTGAACACGTGGCCCTTGGTGACGTCACCGACGGGGACGGAGATGGGTGCACCGGTGTCCGTAACGGGCGCGCCACGAACGAGGCCGTCGGTCGGCTTCAGCGCGATCGTACGCACGAGGTTATCGCCCAGGTGCTGGGCAACCTCAAGTGTCATCGTGAAGGTCGACTCACCCTCACCCTGACCGGCAAGGTTCACCTCGACGGTCAGTGCGTTGTACAGCGGCGGGATGCGGTCCGGGGGAAACTCAACGTCGACGACAGGGCCGACGACGCGGGCGACGCGTCCCTCGGCAATTGCTTGGGTATCAGTCATAGTGTTACTCCGTGTCTCGAAGGGCTTAGCTCGCGCCCAGAGCGTCGGCCCCGCCCACGATTTCGGTAATTTCCTGGGTGATTTCCGCCTGGCGGGCCGAGTTCGCCAGACGCGTGTACTTGGTGATGAGTTCCTGCGCGTTGTCCGTCGCCGTATGCATGGCGCGTTGACGCGATGCGAGCTCGGACGCTGCGGACTGGAGCAGCACGTTGTGGATGCGCGCCTCCACGTAAAGAGGCAGGAGCGTATCGAGCACGGCTTGGGCCGACGGAATGAACTCGTACTCGGGCTGAGCCGATGCCGGGTCGTCCGCGAAGCCGCGCTCGGTCGTGCGTTCCTCGTCCGATTCGGGGGCATCCACAACCGTCAGCGGGAGCATCTGGCGCACTTCGGGCACCTGGCTCATGACCGTCTTGAAACGCGTGTAGACGAGGTGCAGCGCACCGACGCCCGTGTCAGGATCGGGGTCCATGAAGCGCTCAAGCAGCACCTGCGCCATCTCGCGTGCAGTGTCGGGAGAGGGCGAGTCAGACTCACCTTCCCACTCCCGCTCAATGGTGACACCGCGGAAGCGGAAGTACGCCGACGCCCTGCGTCCAAAGGTATAGAGAACGGGCTCGTAGCCATCCTCACGCAGGTCCGTGATCAGCTTCTCCGACTCGCGCAGGATGGTCGCTGAGTAGGCTCCGGCCATACCGCGATCCGATGCCACAACCAGGACGGCGACACGACTCGTGTCCTGACGTTCCTCGGTCAGCGGGTGGTCGAGATCCGTGTGGACCGCGACCGCCGCGACCGCCTGGGTCAGGGCCTTCTCGTAGGGCCCCGCCTCAGTGGCAGCGCGCCGCGCCGCGCCAATGCGAGACGCAGCAATCATCTCCATGGCGCGGAAGACCTTCGCGAGCGTCGTCGTCGAGGCGATACGCTGCTTGTAGATCCTCTGCTGTCCGCCCATCGCTTAGGCCTTCTCGTTCGTGCGACCGCGCGAGATCTCCTCGCGGGTACGCTCAGCCACGACCTCGCCATCCTCCAGGTCTGCGGCACCACGCCCGGCGCTGATCCACTGGTGATGGAACTCCTCGACGGCGTTCTTGAGCGCTTCCTCCGTCTCGGAGGTCAGGTCGCCGGTCGCCGCGATCGTGTCGAGCACGGTCGAGTTCGCGTGCAGGTGGTCGAGCAGGCCGCGCTCGAAGCGCAGGACGTCCTCGACCTCGATGTCATCAAGGTAGCCCTTGGTGCCCATCCAAATCGACGCAACCTGATCCTCCATCGCGTACGGGGTGGACTGAGGCTGCTTGAGCAGCTCCATCAGGCGTTCACCGCGCGTCAGCTGACGGCGCGTCGCCGCATCCAGGTCGGAGGCGAACATCGCGAAGGCGGCCATGGAACGGTACTGCGCGAGCGTCAGCTTGAGCGTACCGGCGACCTTCTTCATCGCCTTGGGCTGGGCGGCACCACCGACACGGGACACGGAGATACCCACGTCGACGGCAGGACGCTGGTTCGAGTTGAACAGGTCGGACTGCAGGAAAATCTGACCGTCGGTGATCGAAATGACGTTCGTCGGAATGTAGGCCGACACGTCGTTTGCCTTGGTTTCGATGATCGGCAGGCCGGTCATCGAACCGCCACCCAGGGCGTCGGAGAGCTTTGCACAACGCTCGAGCAGACGCGAGTGCAAGTAGAAGACGTCGCCGGGGTAGGCTTCGCGGCCCGGCGGGCGACGCAGCAGCAGCGACACCGCACGGTAGGCCTCGGCCTGCTTGGACAGATCGTCGAAGACGATGAGGACGTGCTTGCCCTGGTACATCCAGTGCTGGCCGATGGCGGAGCCCGTGTAGGGAGCCATGTACTTGTAGCCTGCGGGATCCGAGGCCGGGGAGGCGACGATGGTCGTGTACTCCATGGCACCGGCATCCTCCAGCGTGGAGCGCACGGAGGCGATGGTCGAACCCTTCTGGCCGATCGCCACGTAGATGCAGCGCACCTGCTTATTCGGGTCGCCGCTCTTCCAGTTGTCGCGCTGGTTGAGGATCGTGTCGAGCGCGATCGCGGTCTTACCGGTCTTGCGGTCGCCAATGATCAGCTGACGCTGGCCGCGGCCAACCGGGATCATCGAGTCGATGGCCTTCAGGCCGGTAGCAAGGGGCTCGTGCACGCTCTTACGTGCCATGACGCCGGGGGCCTGCAGTTCGAGCGCGCGACGCCCATCCAGATCCGTGATATCACCGAGGCCGTCGATCGGGCGGCCGAGGGGGTCGACCGTGCGGCCGAGGTAGCCGTCACCGACGGGGACCGAGAGAACTTCGCCCGTGCGATGCACGACCTGGCCCTCTTCAATACCACCGAAGTCACCGAGGACAACGGCACCGATCTCGCGCTGGTCGAGGTTCATGGCCAGGCCCAGCGTCCCGTCCTCGAAACGCAGCAGCTCGTTCGCCATGGTGCCGGGCAGGCCCTCGACGTGCGCGATACCATCGGCCGTTTCGATGACGTGACCCACCTCTTCGGTGGCCACGTCCGCCGGACGGTAGGACTCCATAAAGGAGTCCAATGCTCCGCGGATTTCCTCCGGGGAGATGCTGAGGTCAGCCATGAGGATTCCTAACTA
>USPB01000186.1 GCA_900556405.1 uncultured Actinomyces sp. | reverse complement strand
ACACCACAGGAGGACACATGCGCTCGACACCGCACATCAACCCCACCGCCCCCATTGCGCCGACGATCCTCCTGCCCGGAGATCCGCTGCGCGCGAAGTTCATCGCCGAGACCTACCTGGAGGACGCACGCCAGTTCAACGCGGTGCGTAACATGCTGGGCTACACCGGCACCTACCGCGGCACCCCGGTGTCCGTCATGGGGTCGGGTATGGGCATCCCGTCGATCTCGCTGTACGCCCACGAGCTGATCCACGACTTCGGCTGCACGCGCCTCGTGCGCGTGGGTACGTGCGGCGCCCTGCAGCCAGATGTCAACCTGTACGACGTCGTGGTCGCCCAGGCCGCCTGCTCGAACTCGGCCTTCCTCGATCAGTACCAGATGCCCGGCTCCTACGCGCCGATCGGCTCCTTCCGCCTCATCGAGGACGTGGTGCGCCGCGCCCGCGAGGCCGACGTGCCGATCCACGTGGGTAACATCCTCTCCTCTGACACGTTCTACAACGCGAATCCGACCTTCAATGAGGCCTGGCAGCGCATGGGCGTGCTCGCGGTCGAGATGGAGTCCGCCGGCCTGTACGCGACGGCCGCCCACGCGGGTGTCGAGGCCGTGGGTATCTTTACGGTCTCGGACTCCCTGGTGACGGGCGAGGCCACGGACGCCCAGGCGCGTCAGACGTCCTTTACCACCATGATGGAGCTGGCCCTGCCCCTGGCCCAGCTGTGATGCGACAAGAAAGTAGTTCCATGAAGAAGCGTGACGTGGCCGCAATGATCGACCACACGATCCTCAAGCCCGAGGCCACCAAGGCGGACGTGGCGCGCATCGTCGAGGAGGGGGCCGCCGCCGGTACCTTCTCGGTGTGCGTGTCCCCCTCGATGCTGCCCCTGGACGTTCCCGAGGGCCTGAAGGTCGCCTGCGTGGTCGGTTTCCCCTCGGGCGCGGTCAAGCCCCAGGTGAAGGCTTTTGAGGCCGCCCAGGCCGTCGCCGACGGGGCGGACGAGATCGATATGGTCATCAACATCGAGCTGGTGAAGGACGCGCGCCTCCACGAGCTCGAGGAGGAGATCGCGGCCGTGCGCCGCGTCGTCCCCGCCCCGCGCGTCCTCAAGGTCATTATCGAGTCCGCTGCGCTGACCGACGACGAGATCGTCGCCGCGTGCACGGCCTCGGTGGCTGCGGGTGCTGACTTCGTCAAGACTTCGACGGGCTTCCACCCCGCGGGTGGTGCTTCGACCCACGCGGTCGCGCTCATGCGCGCCACGGTCGGCGACGCGCTGGGGGTCAAGGCCTCGGGCGGAATCCGTGACGCCGAGACGGCCGTGGCCATGATCGAGGCCGGAGCCTCCCGCCTGGGCGTCTCCGCGACGACGGCCATCCTAGCGGGACTGGAGGACTAAAGACGATGGAGCTGCTCGAGCGCGCCCGCCAGTGGGCGAGGCACGACCCGGACCCCGCCACGGCCTCGGCCCTGAGCGCCGACATTGAGGCCGCGGAGCGCGGCGACGAGGAGGCGGCGGCCCGCGTGGGCGCGGCCATGAACGGCCCCCTCCAGTTCGGCACCGCCGGCCTGCGCGGCGTGGTCGGTCCGGGCGAGTCCCGCATGAACCTCGCGGTCGTCATTCGCGCGACCGCCGGCCTGTGCGAGGTCGTTAAGCGCCACGCGACGGGCACCCCCACGCTGGTCGTCGGCTGCGACGCCCGCTACGGGTCCTCCGAGTTCGCGACCGCCGCGTGCTGCGTCGCATCGGCTGCGGGGGTGCGCGTCCTCGCCCTGCCCCAGGCCAACCCGACGCCGCTCACCTCCTTCTCGATGCTGCACTTCGACGCGGACGCGGGCGTCATGGTGACCGCCTCGCACAACCCCGCCCCCGACAACGGCTACAAGGTCTACCTGGGTGGCAGCGTCGTCCAGGGCGACGGGCGCGGCGTGCAGATCGTCCCGCCCTTCGACGCCGAGATCGCGGCCGCCATCGAGGCCGCGCCGCCCGCCGACGAGGTCCCGATGAATGACGACCTCATCGAGGCCGTGGACCCGCGCGAGGAATACGTGGCATGCGCATCCGCCCTGGCCTCGGGCGAGGCCTCAGCCCGTGAGGATCTGCGCATCGTCCTGACCGCCATGCATGGCGTGGGCGCCGTGATCACCTCGCGTGTCCTGGCCGAGGCCGGCTTCACCAACGTCTCCCTCGTGGCGGCCCAGGCCGATCCCGACCCCGACTTCCCGACCGTTCCCTTCCCCAACCCCGAAGAGGCTGGCGCGCTCGACATGGCGATCGAGCAGGCCCGCGAGCAGGGGGCAGACCTCATCATCGCGGTCGATCCCGACGCGGACCGCTGCGCGCTCGCGGTACCCGACCCGGCTTCGGAGACCGGGTGGAGTCCGCTCAGCGGCGATCAGATCGGCTCACTGCTGGGCGAGTTCCTGGCCTCGCGCGGCCTGACGGGCTCTCTCGCGAACTCGATCGTGTCCTCGCGGCTGCTCGCTCGCATCGCCCGCGCTCACGGCCTCGAGCACCACACGACGCTCACCGGCTTTAAGTGGATCGCACGCGCCCCCGGGCTTGGATTCGGCTACGAGGAGGCCATCGGCTTTTGCCCGGATCCTGCCCACGTGCGCGACAAGGACGGCATCGCAACCTCGGTCGTCGCCGCCTCCCTCGTGGCCTCGCTGAAGGCGCAGGGACGCAGCGTGTGGGACGAGCTGGAGCGCCTGGCGCGACTGCACGGCTTGCACGTGAGTTCGCCGCTGACCTTCCGCGTTGACGACATTGAGCAGATCGCCAGCGGTATGGCGCGCCTGCGCGCCCAGCCGCCGACCGTTCTCGCCGGATCGCCCGTCGTCGAGGTCTCGGACCTCTCTCAGGGATACCGCGGTCTGCCGCCCACGGACGGCGTCCTCGTGCTCACCGAGGCCGAGGACCGCGTCATTGCGCGCCCCTCGGGCACCGAGCCCAAGCTCAAGTGCTACTTCGAGGTGATCCTGCCGGTCGCAGACGGGGAGCCGCTGCCCTGGGAGCAGGCGCGCGAGCGCCTCGATGCAATTAAGGGAGCTTTCGCCGAGATTATCGGCCTGTAGTCCAGAGGAAGGGGCCCGTCGGCGTATTTAATGTGGGTCAAGCCCTGCGTGAAGAAATAGATAACGCTATACTTGCGTATATGGCAACTCACACTGAATCGCCGACGGAGGCCCTGCCCTTCGCCGACCGGCCCGTCGAGAAGGCGCCCGGCCACTGGGTCCTTGCGCGCGCCGGAAAGACGGTGCTGCGCCCCGGCGGCCTCGCCCTCAGTACGTGGGCGCTTAAGCGCGCCGTGTTGCCCGGCTCGGACGTCGTCGAGTTCGCACCCGGCCTGGGCGTCACGGCCTCGGCGATCATCGGGGTGGGACCCGCCTCCTACGTGGGCGTGGAGCGCGATCCGAACGCCTCCGCGCGCGTGGACGCCATCGCCTCGGGCGTGGGGCACTGCGTGAACGCCGACGCGGCCGAGACTGGCCTGCCGGACGAGAGCGCGGACGTCGTCGTCGGTGAAGCCATGCTCTCCATGCAGGGGGAGAAGGCCAAACGCGCCATCATGGGCGAGGCCGCGCGCATTCTGCGCCCCGGCGGCCGCTACGTCATCCACGAGCTGGCGATGCGCCCCGACTCCATCGGGGAAGAGCCCGCTACCGAGATTCGCCGCGCCCTTGCCCGCGCCATCAACGTCAACGCACGCCCCCTCACGGTCGCGGACTGGAGGCGCGTGCTCGAGGAAGTCGGCCTCGTCGTCGAAGAGACTCGGATCGCGCCGATGGCCCTCCTCAAGCCCGGCCGCATGATCGCCGATGAGGGAGCGCTCGGTGCCCTGCGCATCATGCGCAACGTCGCGCGGGACAAAGACCTGCGTGAACGCGTCACGACGATGGCGCGCACGTTTAAAAAATATGATCGACACCTGTGCGGCGTCGCCATCGTCGCGCGCAAACCCAAGGAGA
>USPB01000185.1 GCA_900556405.1 uncultured Actinomyces sp. | reverse complement strand
GCTCCTCATCGCAGGAGGCCTAGACGCCTCCACCCACACTCAACTCTGAAGAGCCGGAATACGCGCAGCTCGGACCCGTAACAGACGCCCCCAACGTGCGTCTCGTCGCCGTCGCTAAGACGAAAGATGAGGGCAACGTTCCGACCTTCGTAGTCACCGGCGGAGCACTCAGCACAGACGCGAGCGACGACGAAGTCCACGCAGACAGCGTCAGGCAGGTGGAGGAAGCATTGCCTGGATTCCACCTTATTGACGACTTCGCGTGGCCGGTTGCACCGCACGGCGCCCGCTGGCGCACCGGCGTGTACATTCTCGAAAATGTCTCTCTAACACTCAGCCAGCTCACATGGATCACACGCACTGCGCCCACGACGCAGCAACCGCCGCAGCGTTTCCTGTGGACCGCGACGTGTACGTGCCCCAGTGTCCTATTCCCAACCGTCATCGATGATTTCATCACGATGGCTCAAACCCTGGAGGTGACACCGTGAGCAGTCATCCAACCGAAGCGAACTCCCCGGATCAGCTCATTGTCACCGTTGAGCAGGCCGATGCCCTGCTCGAGATGATTGCCAGTGAGGAGAATGCCGGGCGCATTTCAAGCGCCGCACTCTCCAGCGGACTGGTGTCACTCGGGTTGGCCGGCGCCAACGGCTTGGCCGGCGATGCCGCACGAATCCTCGAACCTGTGCGCACCGCGCGCTCCCGAATCGTTATCCGCGTCGTATCCCCCAGCATGCGCGGCGTCGTACGCGACTGGAGGATCTGGCCCACAATGCCGCGTTCCGTCGTGATGCGTTCCGACGTGGACGGCGTGCACTTCAGTCAGGTGGACTACTGCGAGGTCCCACACATCGCAGCCCTTGCCTCCCTGCTGCACGCAGGCCCCACCATCCATGACGGGCCTCCTTACATTCCCGCGGATTTCGTCGCTGCGATTCGTTCCCTGGATGCACAAGGCGCCCAGGATGTACTCAACGATCTCGTGACATATGGTCCCGCGGAGTCACACTTCGCCCAGGACTGCATCTCGGGGCGTTGGAGCGTCGTGGCTTGCGTACGCGAACAGATACGGCGTCGACAGTGGCGGACGGGACAGCACGTCGACTGCTTTGTCACCGACCACATGCATGCGCAAATCCACGCGCCGCTCGACGACAAGGCTCTCGCACGAATGCCGTCGCACCCGGTGCTGGATGCGCCTCCACGCGCAGCAATCTGGGCAATGCTGATGGGGCTGCTTCACGAGTAGAGCTACCCGAAACGCGCACGTCTCGCTGGCACAAGAAACTTGTGTCACTCACATCTCTTGCCACTTCTCGGGATGGTGTTGGACCCACGCCTCGCGGTCAATTTCTCCCTTGCTATCCAGAAGCCCGTGTCGCTTGGCGTATTGCCATTCAGGATAGAAACGATTGGGAAATTTGATGGGAAGGAAGCCGACAACGCACAAGATCAGGAGGAGAAATACTGGAATAGACGCACAGATAAACAACCAGCGCGGAGGATCGAATGTACTGAACCATGCGAACAGGGGTACGAGAACCATCACGATCGAATATGTCGGAATGATGACAGACTCAATATTCTTGGGTGTCCACCGGTAACGCGAACGAATCCAGACCCAGGAGTCTCCGCTGGCAAGAAACATCTTGTAATACCAGTAGGAAAGCACCACAGCTCCGCAAAGAAAAATACCTACATACTTCATGACGAAGCCCTCCCCAACTCCACTGCAATCAAAGCGGACAACTTTTCTCCTGACACCGCAGCAAGCAGTAACACGCCAGGATTTTGCACGGCCAACAAAAAAGTCAAACCATTAGGTCAACAAATCAGCCGGTGCGCGCCCGCCACTTCAAGCAATAACCTCAGTCAGTCCCTCGGCCCAGAGACGGAACCGGGGGCCGGAGGCTGGGTCCACAGGCCGCGAGCCTCCAGGAAGTCGCGCAGGAAGACGGGGCGGTCGGTGATGATGCCGTCGACGCCGACCTCGAGGAGGCGCAGCACGTCGGCGACCGTGTTGATGGTCCACACGTGCACGGCCAGGCCCAGGGTGTGGGCGGTGGCAACGAAGCGCTCGTCGACGACTCGGATGGGGCCCTGGTGCATGGGAACCTGGGCGGCGATGGCGCCCTGGCGAGGGCCGGGCACGTGCCACCAGGCGGGGTTCGTGGCGCTCTTCGCGGCGCCCACGAGGCGCACGACGGCCTCGGTACCGAGAGACGTGGCGACCGCGCGGGCCGGGTCCGAAGCAGCCGTGTCGCGCACGGCGCGCAGGCGCGGCTCGGAGAAGGAGGCAACCAGCACGCGGTTGGCCGCACCATGGTCGGCGATGACGTCGAGGAGCGGCCCCTCAACGCCCGGCTCCTTCGCGTCGATATTGAAGTACATATCCGGGAAGGCCTCGAGAACCTGCGCGAGCAGAGGAACCTGCTCGCCGGAGTCGCGGTGGCGCAGCTTCGACAGCTCGCGCCACGTCATCTGGGCGATCGCGCCGGTCCCGTCGTAGCAGCGCTCCACGGTCTCATCATGACAGAGGACGACCTTGCCGTCAGCGGTGATGTGAGCGTCGGTCTCCACGTGGCGGATCCCGGCCTCATACGTGTGCGCGAAGGCGCTCATCGTGTTTTCGGGGGCCTCTTCACTGCCGCCGCGGTGGGCGAAAATGATGGGTCCCTGACGCATCGTGACGGGCATCATGAGCAAGACTCCTGTCCGAGATAAACAGCTTTGTTTGTCTCCATCCACGCCTCCGGGTCCACGGGGGTGTCCGAGGAGTCATGGATTTCGAAGTGCAGGTGGGGGCCCGTCGACCAGCCGTTGGAGCCAACCGCGCCGATGACCTGTCCGGCGGTCACGGTGTCGCCGACCTTCACCTTAATTTTGTTCATGTACTGGTGCAGGTAGGCGGAGTGGAAGACGGTGCCGTCGGACTTCGTGTGCTTGATCTGCACGTAGGCGCCCGAGCGCGAGTTCTCCGCGACCTCTTCGACGACGCCGCCGTACACGGCCGTAATGGGGGTGTCGAGCGGGGCTGCCATGTCGATACCCTCGTGGGCCAGGAGCTGGCCGGAGACGGGCGAAATACGCATCGTGAAGGGCGACGTGATCGTGTAGGACCCCTCCGGCAGCGGCCAGTAGATCGTGTCGGCGACGACGCGCACGTTGCGGTTGCCGTCCGCGCCGTTGCCCGACGCGCAGCCGGTGATGGACACGGGGGCCTTCGCCTTGGCGCGCGAGTTCGCGGTGAGGGTGCCATCCAGGGCGGTGGCCTGGGGCAGCGCGGTGGACACGGCCCAGCTGGGCCCGCCCACCGTGGCGCCGAAGGCACGCGCGGGCACGGTCAAAGACGAGTCGGAGCCGACGCGTCCCGTCATGGGCACCGCGATCGTTGTGCCCGCCAGGCCCAGGACGAGGAGGGCGCGCAGCACGTAGCCCACGGGGTGGACGTTTCGGCGTCGGCCAGCGGACGAGGCCGGGGCCTCGCTCCCGGGTTCGGCCTCGTTCTCGGATTCGATACTCCCCTCGGGTTCGCCCGCGCTCTCGGGTTCGCCCACGCTCTCGGGAGCGGCCACGGGCGAGGCCGGGGCGGCCTCGTCGGGTGCGGCCTCGTCAGGCGTGACCGCGGCGCGAGGGGGCGGCGGCGCAGCGGGATCCAGGTCGAGCGGAATCGCCGCGGTAATCGGGGTCTCCTGGGAGTCCTCGCCGCTCTCGGAGCGCGCGGCGCGCAGCTGCGACCGCTTCGGCAGCGGGCATTCGATGTCGCTCACGCTCTCCCCCTCATCTCATCTGTGTTCGTCGTTTGCGGGCCTCGATCTAATGTACCTTGCTGATCGCGCCGCGTCATGGGCGCTGGAGAGCATCTCGGACTTCGCCGACGAGCAGCTCCAGGATGTCTTCAAGGAAGAGGATGCCGACGACTGCTCCCGCGTCGCGCACGAGGGCGCAGTGCACGCCGGTGCGCTGCATGTGGCGCAGCGCGTCTT
>USPB01000184.1 GCA_900556405.1 uncultured Actinomyces sp. | reverse complement strand
CCACGCTGAATCAATCCCCGTGAAGGACACAGGGTTCGACACACTACAGCGACGTGTATCGCTCCGCTCGACCTCAGAGGCGTCATCCAGGCGTTAGGGACGGACCAAGCCTCTCCCCCACTCCAACAAAATATCGCCAACTTCAACCTAAGTTCTCGTACACATGCGCATGACATGCACGTCTCGCTACCACGATGGACCGCAACCACCAAACACTTCTATTGCTCGAGCAAGTTACTTGAACACGAAGAGTAACTGCACCGCCAACGCTCGGATTCATCAATCGATTTTTCCCAGGATTCGCACACATGAGAAAACAAGATAGAAAATATCCATTTTTATTTACATCTATCCCACTTAATTAAACCATTAGTCACCTAATTTACTAGTTTACAAGCATACTAGCTTACTAGTAATAACCCTTTTAAATATTGCATGAAACGAATCTGCATGTAATGCTCTTCTACAGATGAGGCTGCATAGAGCTTGCAGGGCAACTCATAACACACGGCTCCTACACCACCGCGAACCTCATCACTCACCATCACTAATCCTTCAGAGGAACGCCGCCATGAACAGCTACCCCATTACCACGCAACTCGAGCTCGATCTCAAAGCACTCCTATCAGACACCGATAGCACTACTTCAGAGAAACTTGATCAGATGTCACAAGCATTCATTCGGGTAACGAATCAGCTCGAAGACAAAGTTCGAATCCTAAGCCAAGTCGTATGCACTCCAGAAATTTTTCTTGCCCGGAAACGTACGGGAATACGCGAGGAGTCTTCAAGATTCGTCAAGGCGTATGAACTACCGAACTGCTGGGTGCAGGGCGTTCGGGAAAACCAGGAAAAACTCGCCCTCCTTGGCGAGGCCTACGGAGCTGGACCCGGGCACCCTAGGGCAATTCGGGTCACAATCACACCCGGCCTTGAAGTCGTCGTCGACAACATGACGGTCGGAACAGTTTTCAAACACGTAGTCTTCTTTAAAAACTACCTGACCCTGGGAGCAATCGACACGATTGGCACACTCTGCTTCTCAACATCAGAAGACTGTTGGTGTGTCCTCATCGGAGACAACCAGTAAAATCGCAGACTATCGCCACGATTGCTCGTCGGCGCCTCCGACAGGACTCGAACCTGCAACCTCGGGATTAGAAGGCCCTTGCTCTATCCATTGAGCTACGGAGGCGTGGCGCGGTGCGCCGCCTGCAAGACTAGCGGAGGTTAGCGCGCCTTTCCACTTCCACTGCCGCGCCCAAGCAGGAACGCGAGGAGCGGGAACAGGAGTACGGACATCGCGCCAGCAACAACCAGCAGGGAGGCGAGCCACGAGGGCACGACGCCCGTCGAGATGCCAAGCTCGGTAACGGCAACGATGATGGGCAGGCCGGTCGCGCCGTACAGGCCAACGCGCGTCGCGTCCATCCACCCGACGCGCTCGATCGATCCGTAGAAGCGTTCCATCAGGACGATGGGGACGCCGCGCACCACGAGAATCGCGCCAACGAAGGCGACGAGCAGGGACGGGTAGCCCGCGACGGCGCTCAGCGAAATGTTCATGCCCGAGGTGACGAAGAACAGCGGAATGAGGAACGAGAAGCCGAGCGTACGCAGCTCCCCCTCGACCATCGTGAAGTTGCCGGGTGCCAGCGCCCGCACGATGATGCCGGCAGCAAACGCGCCGAGTACCATGTCCAGCTCCATGACCGCAGACAGGGCCATGAGGCCGGTGAGGACGACCATGACGACGCGCATGAGGGTCTTTTGCGAGGTCTGCGCCCCATGCAGGATCGTCCGCCCGAACGCGGGATGCTTCAGGATGAAACGTGTTGGAAGGGCGACGGCAACGACCGATGCCACCGCGAACACGAGAAGAATGATCGCCGACGCCCAGGGGCTACGGGCGGAGAGCAGCAGCGACATGGCGATGATGGGGGCAAGCTCGCCAACGGCACCGTGGACGAGGACGGCCTTGCCGATCGTGGTCCCCATGACGCCGGCCTCCATGAGGATGGGCAGGAGGGTACCCAGCGCCGTTGACGTCAGCGCAATCGCCAGCGCGATGTACGTCGCAGTGGCGACCCCCGTCGTCCCCGATGCGGCGACCGCAACCCAGGACACGGCCAAGCCGATGCCGAAGCACGCCAGCCAGGTGAGCAGCGAGCGTCGACCTGCCCGTCCGTGCACCTCTTGCACGTCGATTTCGGTGCCCGCGATGAGGAAGAGCATACCCATGCCGACCTCGCGGAACAGGGAGATCGGCTCGGTGACGGATGCCAGTCCGAGAACGTTCGGCCCGATGATGACACCGAGGATCAGGAGCCAGACGACGTCCGGCACACGCTTGTGGGTGAGCGACGAGAGCAGGGGCGCGACGGCTGCGGCAGCGGCGATGAGGAAGAGGGAGACGATGGCGTCCGCGGTACCTGCTGTTGTGGAGGCTGCGACGAGGCCGTGGCCCACTCCCCCGCTCATAGTAAGGATGGTCGTCGGCAAGCTCATGTGCGTTCCTTCTCGGGTTCTCTCATGGGGCGCGCGCCGCCGACCACAGGGGCAGGCGACTCGCTCTCAGCGAATTGCGGGCATGACAAAGGCCCGGGACGACAAGTCCCGGGCCCGTGTGTGGAAGCGAGGTCAGCCCTCGACGTCCAGGAGGCCGTTCTTGTAGGCCTTGGCCAGGCGGCGGGGCACGCGGATCTCACGGCCGGCAACCTTGACGGTGTTCAGCTCGGTAAGATCAGCCTTCCAGGTAGACCGGCGGGTGCGGGTGTTCGCACGGGACATCTTGCGCTTGGGAACTGCCATGTCTTACCGCTCCTCTTCTTTCTCGACGACTATTCTGATCGGTGCGCCACGCGGGCGCACGGCGACAACCCGACAAGACTACCACGAACAGCGCGCTGAAGCACATTGCGATGCCTTCCGCGCCTGCGATCCTGGTTACAGACGGACGGGTGCGAGCTCTCGGTAGACTGGGCGCATGCCCGTTCTTCGCACGCTCGCCTCCGGTACGCTCCTCACCCACGAGATTGAGATTAAGCGTTCCCGGTTTATCACGACGCTCGCCAGGACGGATACTCCCGAGGAGGCGCGCGAGCTCATCGACGCGGTCAAGTCCGAGCATCCTCAGGCGCGTCACAACTGCTCCGCCTATCTCATTGACCCGCCGGACGCCGCCCCTTTGCAGCATTCATCGGATGACGGTGAGCCTTCGGGCACGGCGGGCACACCCATGTTGGAGGCACTGCGCGCTTCCGATACCTGGAATGCGACGGCGGTCGTCACGCGTTACTTTGGCGGCATCCTCCTGGGTGGGGGCGGCCTCGTGCGCGCCTACTCCACCTCAGTCTCCGAGGCCGTCGCCCGCGCCCCCATCGCATACCTCGTCGGGCGCGACGTCCTCGAAACCCAGTTGAACCCCGGGGACGCGGGCCGCATCGAAGCCGAGCTTCGCGGGCGAGGGGCTGCGATCGTCGACACGATCTGGGGCGCGGATGTCACGCTGCGCATTGCGATCGATCCGAGCGACCGAGACGCCATTGACGCGTGCCTGGCCCAGGCCTCGTCGGGTGTTGCAAAGTTTCGCTACGTGGAAACCCGTCGGGTTGAACTAGACGAGAATCCGACCGGGGTATGACAATTCAGGGGTACACCTGCCTATGGAAGGACCCCTCATGGCTCGCATTGCCTCCACCGTTGCCGATCTGATCGGCGGCACCCCCCTCGTCCGCATTAACCACGTGGCCGGCGACGGCGTCGACGTGGTCGCCAAGGTCGAGGCCTTCAACCCCGCGTCCTCCGTCAAGGACCGCATCGCCCGCTCGATCATCGACGCAGCCGAGGCTGCGGGCGCCCTCGCCCCCGGCGGCACCATCGTCGAGGCCACCTCCGGCAACACGGGTATCGCCCTGTCGATGGTGGGCGCGGCTCGCGGCTACAAGGTCGTCATCGTCATGCCCGCCTCGATGTCCGTTGAGCGCCGCGCGA
>USPB01000183.1 GCA_900556405.1 uncultured Actinomyces sp. | reverse complement strand
GGAAAAAGCCGCAGCTACAAGGCTTTTCCAGGAACCAAGACCACCACGTGGGACGGCTTGACAACGCTCCCATCCACGGCCTCGTCCCCGCGCGCGACGCACCCCGGTCAGGGGGCTGCGACCTGCACGAACGATCCGGTGCCGTACGCCCACACGCGACGCTCGGCGGCCGAGATGAACACGGCCTGGCCGCGGCTCAGTTCCACGCTGTCCCCGCCCTGCTCCTCGCTCACGTGCAAGGTCACCGATCCAGAGGTCGCGATGACGATGCGCGGGCCCTCGCCGGGCACGGCGACCTCGTCCACGCGGGACGTGTGCTTGCCGGGAGCCAGCGTTGTCACCGACAGCTCGAACTCCTGGGCGGGCGCCAGGAAACGGTCCGTCGTCGCCGAGGGGTGCTCGGGTGCCACGCGCACGGGCGGCAGCGCCGAGAACTCGGTGATTTCGACGAGCTGGGCGGAGTCCACGTACTTGCCGGTCAGGCCCGCGCGCACGACGTTGTCGGAGGAGGCCATGACCTCGATGCCCAGGCCCGACTGGTAGGCGTGGATCTGTCGCGGCGGAATGTAGACGGCCTCGCCCGGGCGCAGGGACACCGGATTCATGAGAAACGCGACGATGATGCCCGGGTCGCCCGGGTGCTTCTCCCCCAGGACGCTCACGAGCTCGTCGGTGCGCGGGGATGGGGACGCGCCCGACGCGAGGCGGGAGCGGCACGCCGCCACGAACTCTTCGACGCGTTCGGGGGTGGCCGGGGAGTCCTCGTCGAAGAGCCAGGTGGCCAGGGAGCGCAGGCCCCCGCGCACGGTCGCGAGCTTGAGGCGGTGGCGCAGGCGGTCGGCGAGCTCACCCTCCAGTCCGACGAGGAGTTGGCGTGCCTTGCGCGGCACGCGGAAGCCGACGAGCGCGCTGAACTCGGTGAGCGCGTAGATCATCTCCGGCTTGTGGTTCATGTCCCGGTAGACGCGGCGCGTGTCGGTGCGCTCGATACCCAGGACCTCCTCGCGCAGGTAGCCTTCGCGCGCGATCTCCTTCGTCGGATGTACCTGCAGGCTCAGGGTCTGGGCGGGGGCGATGATCTTCGCCAGGTACGGCAGGGTCGGCCCAAACGCGTAGAGCAGGCCTCCGCCGAGGGCTCGCTTGGGGTCCTCGCCGATGTGCTCGGCGAGCGTGTGTCCATCCGTCAGCAGCGTCGGTCCGTCCGGGTGGGCGCCGAACCACACCTCGGACACCGGGTCATCCCCGGCGGCAGCCCCCAGGAACTCGGGGATCGCGTTCGTGGAGCCCCACGCGTCAGCTTTCGTCCAGCCGATCAGTCTTTCCATAGGTCAAATCCTATCGGTAACGGGTGCGCACAGACACGGGGGACGAGGCCGTGGCCCCATCCCCCGCGCGCATACTTGTATCAGAAGCTGGGCTGATCGGCGGTTTCGCGTGCCTCGAGGGCGGCGAGTGCTCCGCCGCGCGCACGGAGCTCGGCGTAGGTGCCGGTCTCCACGACGCGGCCCGCGTCCATGACGATGATCTGGTCGGCGTCGCGCACGGCGCTGATGCGGTGAGCGATCTCAACGATTGTGTGGCCCTGCGCGACGCGCGCGATCCCCTCGCGCACGCGCGCCTCAGTGGCCGGGTCGACCTGGCTCGTGGCCTCGTCGAAAACGTAGATCGGGGCGTCGCGCAGGAGCGCGCGGGCCAGGGCCAGGCGCTGACGCTGGCCGCCCGACAGGCGCTCGCCCATGTCGCCAACAGCGGTATCCAGGCCGTCCTTTTCCGTGGCCAGCCAGTCGGTGAGGTCCACGGCCTCCAGCGCGCGCTCCAGGTCCTCCTCGCTCGCGTCGGGTGCGGCGAGCAGCAGGTTGGCGCGCAGGGTGTCGTTGAAGAGGTAGGGGCGCTGGGGCGCGGAGGCGACCGTCGCGCGCAGGTCGTGCAGGGACACCTCGGCCACGTTCGTGCCGCCGATCGTGACGGTGCCCGAGGCCGGGTCCCACGTGCGGGTCAGCAGCGAGGCCAGCGTCGACTTTCCCGATCCGGAGGCGCCCACGATGGCGGTGCGCTTGCCGGCGGGGATGTGGATGCTGACTCCACCCAGGACCGTGGGGGCGGGCGCGGGCGCGTCCTCGTCCGTCGGGTAGGCGAAGGTGACGTCGGTAATCTCGATGTCGCCCGGGGTCAGCGGCTTGGGGTCGGCCGGGTCGGCCACGACGGGCGCGCGGTCGGTGATCGCGAAGACGCGGGCAGCCGACGCGAAGGCCTGATCCAGGTCGGCAGCGAACTCCTCGACCGCGAGGACCGGGCCGAAGGACCCCATCGCGATGCCGAGGGCAAGGCCCGCCTGGGGCAGCGTCAGCGTTTCGGCGAGCACGTTCGAGCCCGCGACCATGGCAACCGTGACGATACCGAGGGCGACCGCAGCCTGGTTGAGGCCTCGGCGCAGCGCGATCCAGCGGCCCTGAGTGCCCAGGCCCGAGGAGATACGCTCCTCGATGGCGCTCATCTCGGCCTCGCGGCGATCCTCGGCCCCAAAGGCGAGGACCTCGCGCACGCCCTGCACCGAGTCGGTCACGTGGGCGGCAATCGCGCCCCGGGCCTCGCGCAGCTCGCGTGCCGCGCGGGCGGTGGAGCCAGAACCCAGGAAGGGAATGACCGCGCCGACGATCAAGAGGAAGGGCGCCAGCACGGCGGCCAGCGTCCAGGACACCGCGGTGCCCATCCACACGATCGACAGGATCGGGACGATGATGGCCGTCGTGACGGGGGCGAGCGTGTGGGCGAAGAACACCTCGACACGGTCGATGTCCTTCGTCACGCGGTTCATGATGTCGCCCGAATCCAGGCGATCCGTGCCTGCGGGAGCCTGTGGCTCAAGCTGGTCGTAGAAGTAGTTGCGCAGCATCGCCAGACAGTGGAAGGCCACGAAGTGACCGGCGAACTGCTCGAGGTAGCGGGCCAGGCCCTTGAGCAGGCTCAAGCCAATGGCGCAGACAATGATCAGGGCGATGCTCCACGCGCTCTCCCCCGACGCGAGGCCGGCGACGGCCCAGCCGCCCAAAGCGAACAGGGCGATGCCGATCATCAGGAAGACGATGCGGGCGGCGATGGATGCTGCGAGGGGCGGCAGGACGCGCCGCGTGATCGACAGGAGTCGAAGAGACAGTTGCCTGCGAGTCATCGGATCGTTCCTTCCTGCAGGGTCGCGACGCGGTCGGCGCCCTTGATGGTGGCGTCTCGGTGAGAGATCGTCAGGGTCGTGCGCCCGGCACACACGGTCTCCAGGGAGGCGAGGATCTCGCGCTCGGAGGCGAGGTCGACGTGGGCAGTGGGCTCGTCCAGGATCATGATCGACGCGTTCTTCAGGAAGGCCCGGGCGATCGCGATGCGCTGCGCCTCACCGCCGGACACGGCCAGGCCACGGGCACCCACGCGGGCGTCGAGGCCGCCGGGCAGCGTGTCAACGAACTCCCCCAGGTGGGCGGCTCGCAGGGCCTCAATGAGCTGATCGTCCGTGGCCGCGGGGGCGGCCAGGAGCAGGTTGTCGCGCAGCGTGCCGGAGAACAGGTACGTGGTCTGCTCGACGACCGCGGTCTGGCCGCGCACCCACGACAGGGGCGCGGTGGCCAGGTCGACGCCGTTGAGGCTCACACGGCCGCGCGTGGGGCGCAGGAAGCCCTGCAGCAGCGCCGAGATCGTGGACTTTCCGGCACCCGAGGGACCCGCGAGCGCGACGTGCTCGCCCTGGGTGAGGGTCAGGTTTACACCTTGCAGGACCGGGGTGTCCTTGGTGTAGGAGAACGACACGTCGGACAGCGCAATCTCGCCGGGGGCGGACGGGAGCGCGGGCACCTTCACACCCTTCGCGTCGGTGACGGGAGGAGTCTGAGAAATGAACTTCTTGATCTCCTTGTTGGCCGCGATGCCACCCATGCCGATGTAGAAGAACTGGCCGATGCGGTCCAGCGGATCGAGCATGATCGAGGAGAGCAGCACGAGGGACATGCCCTCGCCGACGCTGATCG
>USPB01000182.1 GCA_900556405.1 uncultured Actinomyces sp. | reverse complement strand
CGGGAGAGGCCACCGGGGCCTCGTCGATGATGCCGGAGGCGATGCCGACGATCGGAGTCTGTCCCTCGAGGACGATGCGCATCGACCAAGAGCCGCCCAGGGCGGTCTTGCCGATCTGGAGGACACCACCGTCGAAGCCAACGGACGAAGCACCGGAGACCACGCCGGCCTCGGTGAGGGCGCCGACGCGACCGGCGATCTCACGACCGCGGTAGTCCGAGCACAGGAGCACCAGACCGAAGCTGGCGGTGGCCAGCGCGGAGATCACCGCGTCGGAGGCCACGACCGAGGAGCGCCCGGCGTCACCCAGGTCGGCATGCAGCAGCAGGGTCGCGCCCAGCTCAGACAGGGCTGCCACGTCGGGCGTGGTGGCCAGGGACAGGGCGACGACGTCAGCGCTGGTCAGGGATGCAGCCAGCGTCACGGCCTGGCGGGCCAGGGGCGTCAGGTGATCGCCCGCCTGATCGGCCAGAACAAGAATCGGGGAACTCATCTGCTGCGTCATGTCACTTCACCACCGAAAGGATATAGTCGGCCAGAGCGCGCCCGCCCTCGCCGGCGTCCTGAATGATCGTGCCCGAACCGTCGCGGGTGTTCTCCTCACCGTGGGTCACGGCGGTCAGCGCGCGGCGCATGACGAGGCCCTCCCCGCCGGGAACCTCGACGAGGTCGTCGATGCCCCACTGATCCAGCGGCTTCTTGCGGGCGGCCTTCATGGCGGCAAAGGCCGGGTAGCGCGGCTCGTTGATCTGGTCGGTCACGGAGACGACCGCGGGCAGCGCGGCGCGCACGGTCTCGGTGTAGCCGTCGACGGCACGTTCGATCGTCACGGCACCGTCCGCGACACTCAGGGAGCGGGCAAGGCCCAGCAGGGGCATGTGGGCCTTGGCGGCCAGTGCGCCGGGCAGCATGGAGGTCATCGCGTCCAGCGACGCCATGCCGGTGATCACCAGGTCGACGGGGCCGCACTCCTCGCTGATCTTCGCGATCGCGACGGCCAGGACGGAGGCGGTCGTAATGACGTCGGAGCCCTCCAGGAACTCGTCGGAGACGATGTAGGCACGGTCCGCGCCCATCTGCAGGGCGCGCATGAGGGAGTCCTCGGCGTCCTCGGGACCCATCGTCAGCGCGACGACCTCAGCCTCGCGGCCTGCGTCCTCTTCGGACTCCTTGAGCTGAACGGCAGCCTCAATGGCGTTCTCGTCCAGTTCGTTGAGCACATCGTCTTCACCGCGCACCAGGCGGCCGCCCTCAAAACGGCGTTCGGACTGCATGTCGGGGACATGCTTCACACACACGACAATTCTCATGCCTTCTAGCGTGCCACATTCCGCGCCTCACGCCCATATATATGAGGGTTGCCTCACCAGCGCGTGCCGCTGTTCATAGCCTCTACCAGTTCCTAATCCGACCGCTTAATTAATGGTCACGTATGATGGATAGTGGCTGCATCTATCAGGCTTGGGTGCTGTCAATAATTCGTCAGAAAGAGGCACTCTTTTATGTCCGAGCGCTCCGGCTCGCCTTGCGTCCCCACCGTGCGCGCCACCGAACCGAACCCCGTCCCCTCCCGCCTGGGAGTTTTCCGTTCGGGCGACGGGCTCGATGTGTCCGTGGTCGCGCGGGGTGCGTCTGGCGTGGATATGTGCATTTTCGACGAGGCCGGGGCTGAGACACGCTACGCCCTGATCGGCCCCCATACCGGCATCTGGCACGGCCACATCCCGGGCTTCGGCGCTGGGACCCGCTACGGCTTCCGCGTTCACGGTCCGTGGGATCCGGACGGTGGTAAGTTCTACAACTCGCACAAGCTCCTTCTCGACCCCTACGGCCGGGGCGTCGACGGCGTCGTGGACATGAAGCCTGCGCTCTACGCGCACTGCGTGGACGAGGATCTTTACCCCTCCGAGTACCCCCTGCGCCGCTCCCCCATTGACTCCGCTGCCTACATGCCGCGTTCGGTCGTCGTGGAGCCCTCCTTTCCGATCGAACCCCAGCCGCACACGCCGTGGGAGACGACGGTCATTTACGAGATCCACGTCAAAGGCTTCACGAAGAACATGCCCGGCGTGCCCCCGGAGTTGCGTGGCACCTACGCGGGACTGGCTCACCCGGCTTCCGTGTCGTATCTGAAGGACCTGGGCGTCACCGCGGTCGAGCTGCTCCCCGTGCACGCCAAGTGCGACGAGCCTTTTCTCACCGAACGCGGCCTGACGAACTACTGGGGTTACTCGACCCTCTCCTTCTTCGCTCCCGAATCCTCCTACGCGACCGAGGCCTCGCGTGAGCGCGGCGCCCAGGCGGTCGTCGACGAGTTCCGCGGCATGGTCTCTCTGCTGCATCAGGCTGGCATTGAGGTCATCCTCGACGTCGTCTACAACCACACGTGTGAGGGTGGAGACGCCGGCCCCTCCCTGTCGTGGCGCGGCCTCGATTCCGACATGTACTACCGCCACACGACCTCGCGCCCCGTCCAGGCGATCGACGTGACGGGCACCGGCAACACCGTGAACATGGATCACCCGAAGACCATTCAGATGGTGCTGGATTCGCTGCGCTACTGGGTCCGCGAGATGGGCGTGGACGGCTTCCGCTTCGACCTGGCGGCCACGCTGGGCCGTTTCGCGACCGGTTTCAGCCCGATGCACCCGCTCCTCATCGCGATGGCCACGGACGATCTGCTCGCGCACGTCAAGCTCATCGCCGAGCCCTGGGACGTGGGCCCCGGCGGCTGGCAAACCGGCAACTTCCCGGTCCCCTTCTCCGAGTGGAACGACCACTACCGCGGCGCTCTGCGTAACTTCTGGCTGGCGGACGTGCGCGCCCAGGCCTCGGGCCATATCGTGTCGGGTCCCAACGACCTCGCAACGCGTCTGTCCGGCTCCCAGGACGTCTTCGAGCACGGGCTGGGTCGCCTGCGCGGCCCACGCGCCTCGATCAACTTCGTGACGGCACACGACGGCTTCACGCTGGCGGACCTGACGGCTTACGACCGCAAGCACAACACCGCGAACCTGGAGAACAACCGCGACGGTTCGGACGACAACCGCTCCTGGAACCACGGCGTCGAGGGCACGCTGGCCGTCAACGCCACGCACCCCAACGCGATGACGCCCTACGCGATCCTGACCGACATGACGATCGCGGACCTGCGTGCGCGCTCTCAGCGCAACATCCTGACGACGATGTTCGTTTCTTCGGGCACGCCGATGCTCACGGGCGGCGACGAATTCGGCCGTACCCAGTACGGCAATAACAACGCCTACTGCCAGGATGATCCGATCTCGTGGGTCGACTGGGACCTGGCTGAAGGACAGCTCGAGCAGATCGACACAGTGTCCTGGCTCATCGCTCTTCGTCAGGCCCATCCGGTTTTGCGCCCCGACCACTTCGCGACCGGCACGCCGTACGGCGGCGACACGATCCCTGACCTGTCGTGGTACACGGCGCAGGGCACGCCGATGCCGGACTACGGATGGACAGACGCACGTCACCGCGCATTCCAGATGCTGCGTTCCGGCGTGACCTGGGGCGACCGCGATGCCCTCATCATCATCAACGCGAACCTGGACGGCGCCGAGGTCACACTGCCCGAGGGCCACGATCTCGACTGGCTGGTCGCCTACTCGACCGTGTGGCGCACCCCGGCAGAGGGCGGCGTCGGCGAGACACGTAACCCGAGCGAGCTCTCTTTTGAGGCTGAGCACGTCGCTCCGCGCTCCACGCTGTCGATTGAACCGCTGTCCGTGACCATCCTGCTCTCTGACGTCGCGTTCCGCCCTGAACACTGAGCGGCCTCAAGTTTCATTTACTCTCACCCACTCGTTAGGATTGACGCATGACTCGCAGTGAAGATGCCCTGGAAACCGCAACCTCCGATGCCTCGCTGGCCCGCTCGAAGGCCCGCAGCGCCGAGATCGACCTGGCGATCGACCAGGACCCCTCGCGTTTCCGCATCCTCACGGGTGACCGTCCGACGGGCCACCTGCACCTGGGCCACTACTTCGGCACGCTGCGTAACCGCGTGCTCCTGC
>USPB01000181.1 GCA_900556405.1 uncultured Actinomyces sp. | reverse complement strand
CTGTCTCCATCGCCCTGACCTCGGGGAATCCCGCGTGGGGCATGAGGCTGGGTGCCTGGCTCGTTGTGCTGGGGGTGTGTGCCGGTACCTCGTTCATCGTTGAGTACCTGCTCGCCATCCGCTCCTACTCGGTGGCCTTCGACTTCCTGTCGAACATGCACCGCGCGATCGGCGACAAGGTGGCGTCCCTGCCGCTCGGCTCCTTCCGCGCGGACACGGCCGGAAAGACATCCCGCCTCGTCTCGCGCGAGCTTATGGTCCTGGGCGAGATCTTCGCGCACATGTACTCGCCTCTCATCGCCGCGATCGTCACCTCTGTGACGATGCTCGTCGGCATCACCGTGTTTTCGCCGGTACTCGGACTGGTGTGCTTGGCGGCGATCCCGGTCATCGGCGGGGGAGTGTGGGTGGCGCGCCGATGCCTGCAGTCCGGGGCGTCCCTGAAAGAGCCTCCCGCTCGCGAGCTGTCCCACCGCATCGTTGAATACGCGACCAAGCAGGGCGCCCTGCGCGCGTGTGGACGCTCCTCCGCATACGGAGTGGCCGCGCGACGCTCACTCATGAGGGAGACGGTTGGCCAGATCGTCAACGGCATGGCTGCTCAGACGGTCGTCGTGACGCTCATCTGCGCGATTGGCTGGCTGTCGGTCGCCGGGACCGTCGGCCCGGTGGAGGCGGTCGTCTCCATCGGCCTGCTGCTGCGCTTTACGCAGATCCTCGTCGATATTGGGGCGCTCGGCTCCGCCTTCGAGACCCGGCGCCCCGTCCTAGACCTCAGCCACGACATTCTTTCCGCCCCCGAACTGCCCACGCACAACGGCGGGCGATGCGGGGACGAGGCCCCGGCCTCGTCGGGCGCGTCCGTCGCCCTTGAGGGCGTGTCCTTCTCCTACGAGGCCGACCATCCGGTCCTGCAAGGCGTGTCCTTCCGCGTGGAACCCGGAACGATGACGGCGATCGTCGGCCCCTCGGGGTGCGGCAAGACCACCATCGCGCGCCTCATCGCACGCTTCTACGATGTGGACGCCGGACGTGTGCTCGTTGGCGATGGGGATGTTCGGGACTGGGACACTGCCGACCTCATGGCACAGCTGTCCCTTGTCTTCCAGGACGTCTACCTCTTCGACGACACCCTCGAGGTTAACGTGCGCGTCGGTAACCCCGACGCGACCCGGGCTGACATTGAGGAAGCGGCACGTCTGAGCGGAGTCGACGAGATCGTTGAACGTCTGCCCCTCGGCTGGGAGACCCCCGTCGGCGAGGCCGGCCGAGCCCTGTCAGGCGGCGAACGCCAGCGTGTCTCCATCGCTCGCGCACTCCTGAAAGCCGCGCCCATCGTCCTCTTCGACGAGGCCACGAGCGCCCTCGACCCCGAGAACGAATCCCGCGTCACCGACGCCATGGCAGCCCTGAGGCGCGACGCGTCCCTCATCGTCATCGCGCACAAGCTCGACACGATCACCGCGGCCGACCAAATCGTTGTCCTCAGTGAGACTGGACGCGTCGCACAGATCGGCACGCACGAGCAGCTCTACACCCAGCTGGATGGCCAATACCGGGCATTCTGGGACGCTCGCTCTCGGGCAGCGGGATGGAGGCTTGTCTGACTGGTGGCGGGGCCAAGCTTGCGCATCTGCCCAGAGGCGGACTGTGCGCGCGGCCGGCCCCGGCCTCGTCTGTGATGCTCGCCCCGTTGCTTGCAAGCCCTAGCTGGGCCTGTTAAGCTGATCCTCGCCGAAGACCGTTGGTGTCCACGCTAGTGGAGGAAAATCCAACGCAGGTGAGTGAGCAGCCTTGTGCTGCAATCGAGCGTACGCCCGACACGATCCTGCGTGTCGGGTTTTTTCTTACCTGCGGTCACGTATCTGGAAGGAGGACCATGGCGAAGTCCGACAAGGTGGCAGCAGTTGCCGAGCTCGTGGAGCGCTTCCGCGCAGCCGAAGCTGTCCTGCTGACCGAGTACCGCGGCCTGACCGTCGGCCAGCTCAAGCAGCTGCGTCGCGGCCTGGGCGAGAACGCGACCTACGCCGTGGCAAAGAACACGCTTGCGCGCCTGGCGGCCAAGGAGGTCGGTCTCGACTTCCTGGCTGAGGACCTGAAGGGCCCCACCGCCATCGCATTCGTCTCCGGTGAGCCCGTCGAGGCCGCCAAGACCCTGCGTGATTTTGCTAAGGACAACCCCGCCCTCGTGCTGAAGTCCGGCGCGATGGACGGCGCTCAGCTGAGCGCCGAGGGTGTCAAGAAGCTTGCCGATCTCGAGTCCCGCGAGGTCCTGCTGGCCAAGGCCGCAGGCGTCCTCGAGGCCAAGATTGGTCAGGCGGCGTTCGCATTCAACGCTCTGCCCGTCAAGGCAGTGCGCACCATCGATGCTCTGCGCGAAAAGCAGGGCGAGGCGGCCTGACGAGACAGGCCCTGTTCCACGCCGCCACCGTGGCTGCGTGAAACAAACCAACAATCTGCACTCGTGCAGGCCAATTAGGAAGGATGCCACTCATGGCTAAGCTCTCCAATGACGAGCTCATCGCAGCTTTCAAGGAAATGACCCTCATCGAGCTCTCCGACTTCGTGAAGCTCTTCGAGGAGACCTTCGACGTTGAGGCCGCTGCCCCCGCAGCCGTCGCCGTTGCCGCCCCGGCCGCCGACGCCCCCGCCGCCGAAGAGAAGGACGAGTTCGAGGTCGTCCTCGAGTCCGCCGGTGACAAGAAGATCGCCGTCGTCAAGGTCGTCAAGAACCTGGCCGGCCTGGGCCTCAAGGAAGCCAAGGACCTGGTTGACTCCGCGCCCTCCACCATCTTCCCCGCCGCGAAGAAGGAAGACGCCGAGAAGGCCAAGGCTGAGATCGAAGAGGCCGGCGGCAAGGTCACCCTTAAGTGACTTTCCCCGTCTGAATCGTTCAGACTTTCACCCCTCGTTTGGGTGAGCAAGCCCCGTCCCGCATCCGCGGGGCGGGGCTCAGTGCTTGCGGGCATGCGCCCGACTTGACCATGACGCGACGTGAGGCTTCAGAATCATTTCCATGAGCGATGACAACACTTTCCACACCGTCGGCGAGGTCGCCGAGCGATTCTCCTTGACGGTGCGAACGCTGCATCACTGGGAGGCCCGGGGCCTCCTCGCTCCCGCCGAGCGAAGCTGGTCGAACTACCGGCTCTACTCAGCCGAGGATTGTGCCCGCGTCCAAAGGATCATCATCTACCGGGCGACTGGGATGAGACTGACGGACATCAAGGCTCTTCTCGATTCTGGCGAGTCGGGGATCTCCCACCTGAAGCGGCAACGAGAAAGGCTCATCGCTCACCGTCAAGAGACGGACAAGATGATCGAAGCACTCGACATACTCCTGGAGGATGCAATGAACGACAACGCGCTGACCGTCGAACAGATCGGGGAGATTCTGGGGGACGCCGACTTTGCGGCCCACCAGGCGCGAGCCGAGGAATGCTACGGCGAGACCGATGACTGGAAAGAGTGGCACCGCCGCACCGCCTCGTGGCAGGCGGGCGACTGGCAGGCGAGCACCGAGCGAATCCGCAGGATTGAATCGGACATGATCGATGCCATTCGCGCACGCGTGGCCACCGGCAGCGACAGGGCCGCCGAGCTCGTTGATGCACACCGGGACGCGCTGAGCGAGTACTTCCCCGTGAGCCCAGCGAAGCACTACCTCATTTCTCGTGCCTACCTGTGCGATGAAAGCTTCCGCTCCCACTACGACTCTCAGCAGGAGGGCTTTGCTCAGTGGCTCGCGGACGCAATCGAGCACGTCGCACTTGCGCGCGGCGTCGATACGGACGACCCGCAGTGGCGTTGATGCGGAGCCTCCCGCTCTGAGAGCGCCGGACCCGCAGCCTCGAGTGAGGGCTGCGGGTCCGGCGCTTCGACTATCCGCACAAGCCTGAGCAGCACGGAGAAGTGCGTGCCTCCTAGGGGCGCAGCCGCAGCCGTCCTCCCGCGTGATGCGCAGCATATCGGCGGAGCTGTATCCGGCTTGCCAGTTTCGCGCCGCCTCTGCTACTATCTTCTCTTGTCGCAATCCTGCGTAGCTCAACGGCAGAGCATCC